>JANXBN010000005.1 GCA_025060635.1 Candidatus Kryptonium sp.
CTCGTCGGATCGAAACTCTTCTTATTTAATCAATTCAATAAGATGACAATTGAGTTTGAATCGCACCTGTGAGGGATTGAAACTAAGCACAAAGAATTTCCCCAGCGGGGTTTCAAATTCTTGTTTGAATCGCACCTGTGAGGGATTGAAACTTCAAATTGGTTATTTCTTCTCTGTCCTCATCTTTTGTTTGAATCGCACCTGTGAGGGATTGAAACAAATTAAAAAGCTGTTGGTGCAAGGAGGTAAGCATAGTTTGAATCGCACCTGTGAGGGATTGAAACCCTGGAGGGGCTCCTACCCACTCCAGGAGGACGTACTGTTTGAATCGCACCTGTGAGGGATTGAAACTGTTTCCTTTTAACTCAATTTCTATCCAATTAACAAGTTTGAATCGCACCTGTGAGGGATTGAAACTATAACATCCGCGGGCGGATTTCCCGCCCACTCCAAGTTTGAATCGCACCTGTGAGGGATTGAAACTTTAGCTTGAGCAATATATCACTCGGAGTGGCACCTTGTTTGAATCGCACCTGTGAGGGATTGAAACCTGCATTTTCTATTTCTTCAAGTTGTTGGATATTGTTGGTTTGAATCGCACCTGTGAGGGATTGAAACTACATAAATCTCAAAAACTTTTCGGTGGGTTTAATAAGTTTGAATCGCACCTGTGAGGGATTGAAACATTTCCGTTACTTTCCAATTTACAGTAAGAACAACAGGTTTGAATCGCACCTGTGAGGGATTGAAACGGAGGCTCAACTTCGTAGGCAAACCTTAGGAATTTCTGTTTGAATCGCACCTGTGAGGGATTGAAACTTTGAGATAATGTTCAAATACATCGTTATTTCCTCCGTTTGAATCGCACCTGTGAGGGATTGAAACCCAAAAGAAAGACCCCTAAAATTTGTTTACGGAATCAAGTTTGAATCGCACCTGTGAGGGATTGAAACTAATTACTTTCTCGTCTGAAAAGATATTTAAATACAGTTTGAATCGCACCTGTGAGGGATTGAAACTATTTAAATTGTAATTCGTTTAACCTCAGGCTTACGTGTTTGAATCGCACCTGTGAGGGATTGAAACTTTTGTTTTACTGAAAAAACCTCGGGATTATCAGCAGTTTGAATCGCACCTGTGAGGGATTGAAACCAGAATTTTTCGGTTGGTTCAAGAAATTTTTGTTGTTGTTTGAATCGCACCTGTGAGGGATTGAAACCTTCATACACCTTCAAATTACCTTGCTTTCCACGTTGTTTGAATCGCACCTGTGAGGGATTGAAACTTTATTTTTAAAGTAACATCCGTGGGTAAACTTCCTAGTTTGAATCGCACCTGTGAGGGATTGAAACTTCTGTACGACTAATTTTTTTATTTCGTAATTATTAGTTTGAATCGCACCTGTGAGGGATTGAAACATAGGTGCACTTTCGCGCGAATTACATTCAGCGAAGGTTTGAATCGCACCTGTGAGGGATTGAAACACGGTTTTTCAAATGCTTTGAGAAAATTCGCTTGCTTGTTTGAATCGCACCTGTGAGGGATTGAAACCAATCTGCACCCCACACCTGTCATCCCCACCACACCGTTTGAATCGCACCTGTGAGGGATTGAAACGTAGAAAGGTTTCTGAGATTTATGTATCAAGTGGAGGTGTTTGAATCGCACCTGTGAGGGATTGAAACTTTTGCTTTAGTTCTTCAAGCTTTAAAACAACATCCGGTTTGAATCGCACCTGTGAGGGATTGAAACTAAACAAATCTCAAATTTTTTTCAAACGGTTTAATGAGTTTGAATCGCACCTGTGAGGGATTGAAACTTTAAGGTTCTCAAGGCTTTTTCTATTTTTTCCACTGTTTGAATCGCACCTGTGAGGGATTGAAACTATTTTCAATTTTCAATTCATCAAGCGATTTCAATCTGTTTGAATCGCACCTGTGAGGGATTGAAACTTTAACTTCAAGCTCACATCACTTGGAATGGCACCCGTTTGAATCGCACCTGTGAGGGATTGAAACAGTGGCCATAACCGTTCCTAAGCAACATCAGGCACAGTTTGAATCGCACCTGTGAGGGATTGAAACATTGCAATCTTCGGACTATACAAACGCTCAATTTCAGGTTTGAATCGCACCTGTGAGGGATTGAAACTATTCAAAACGGAAAATATGTGTTCCTGGAGTGGGTGGGTTTGAATCGCACCTGTGAGGGATTGAAACTTGAAAGTGTAAATTTCTATGAAAAAAATTTTAATTGTGTTTGAATCGCACCTGTGAGGGATTGAAACTTATGGTCAATAGCTATGCAATAAAGATAATCATTAGTTTGAATCGCACCTGTGAGGGATTGAAACTTTTTATTTGGTGCATATTGTTTTAAAGTTTTGTTTTGTTTGAATCGCACCTGTGAGGGATTGAAACAATCATTAGTTACTACAGCATATATTCCGTTACGTAGGTTTGAATCGCACCTGTGAGGGATTGAAACTAGCACAAAAATTTTCCCTATAGGGTTTTCAAACATGTTTGAATCGCACCTGTGAGGGATTGAAACATCAGTGACCAGTTTACACAAAAACTAAGTTTATGAGTTTGAATCGCACCTGTGAGGGATTGAAACAAAGTAACATCCGTGGGTAGACTTCCTACCCACTCTGTTTGAATCGCACCTGTGAGGGATTGAAACCACAATTGCGCTATTGCACAATCGCACAATTGCATTGTTTGAATCGCACCTGTGAGGGATTGAAACTCTTCAAATTGTAAATTGCTCTTATTTTTTCGTCCGAGTTTGAATCGCACCTGTGAGGGATTGAAACTTTCGGATTATAAACTGATATTATCTTTTCATCTGAGTTTGAATCGCACCTGTGAGGGATTGAAACCATGCTTTGAGAAAATTTCCCTGCTTGAACGAAAATAGTTTGAATCGCACCTGTGAGGGATTGAAACTCAGATAACCATACCCATTTTTTATTAACATCATAGTTTGAATCGCACCTGTGAGGGATTGAAACGAAAATACTTGCCAGCAAACTTGCGGTAATTAGGTAGTTTGAATCGCACCTGTGAGGGATTGAAACTTAAGATTAAATGTTAATCTTTCTTTTAATATAAGCATGTTTGAATCGCACCTGTGAGGGATTGAAACTACTTTTTTTGTTTTTAACTTTTTAATTTTATTGTTTTGTTTGAATCGCACCTGTGAGGGATTGAAACATCGGTTTCCAATTTACAGTAAAAACAATGCTTTTGTGTTTGAATCGCACCTGTGAGGGATTGAAACGATTCAATTTCAATGCCATTGAGTTTCATTATGTCTTGTTTGAATCGCACCTGTGAGGGATTGAAACTTTCAGACGAAAGAATTATGGCAATTTACAACTTAGTTTGAATCGCACCTGTGAGGGATTGAAACTAATATGTATGGGCTTGGTTAAGATTGGGTTAAGTTTGTTTGAATCGCACCTGTGAGGGATTGAAACGTTGAAGATGTTTTGGCGATACCGATTCCATATGAGTTTGAATCGCACCTGTGAGGGATTGAAACCAAATGCTTCATTTACAATTTTCTTCAAATCTTCAAAGTGTTTGAATCGCACCTGTGAGGGATTGAAACGCGTTTCCAAATTTTTCACTGCAAATAAATTATTCTCCGTTTGAATCGCACCTGTGAGGGATTGAAACATCAGTTTCCAACCTACACTGAAACTAATCCGAGGAGTTTGAATCGCACCTGTGAGGGATTGAAACTAAACTTACTTTTAGCACAAATTGGACATTAATTGGTTTGAATCGCACCTGTGAGGGATTGAAACTTGTATTACTCCTTCTTTTGTTTTTGATTTATTACGTTTGAATCGCACCTGTGAGGGATTGAAACTCCAAATCCAGTTTTCATACCTTCAACCCACAATAAGTTTGAATCGCACCTGTGAGGGATTGAAACTTTACGATATTCAAATACATATTGTTATTCCCTCCCTTGTTTGAATCGCACCTGTGAGGGATTGAAACAGTTCAAAAACCTCAACAGCATTATAAATTACACCATGTTTGAATCGCACCTGTGAGGGATTGAAACGCGTGCCTTTCCTTTATCGGAAAGGCCAAATTACTTTGTTTGAATCGCACCTGTGAGGGATTGAAACTAGTATTGACCAATTCGGTTCTCAAAAGTGTTTGAATCGCACCTGTGAGGGATTGAAACAAATTCATTTGTCCAACCAAATTTGGCAAATTGTCAAGTTTGAATCGCACCTGTGAGGGATTGAAACGTGTTTTGCTGTGTTTTGTTAAACTTGATAATCAAGTTTGAATCGCACCTGTGAGGGATTGAAACTGGTTTGTGATTTTGGTTGCACAATCGCATAAACGCAGTTTGAATCGCACCTGTGAGGGATTGAAACAAGTTTTTAACTACGTATAGATTATCTTCCAATTTGTTTGAATCGCACCTGTGAGGGATTGAAACTATTTAAATTGTTTTAATTCGTTTAACTTCAAACTTAGTTTGAATCGCACCTGTGAGGGATTGAAACGAAATAATGTTAAGATACATATTTTACCTCTCCTCTTTGTTTGAATCGCACCTGTGAGGGATTGAAACTGATATACAGGAAAGAAACTTCGCATATTCTTGAGGTTGGTTTGAATCGCACCTGTGAGGGATTGAAACTATTTGCCAATTTACATTAAAAGTAATAGTTTTAGTTTGAATCGCACCTGTGAGGGATTGAAACTCTTCAGCTATCAATTGTTGTTCTCCCAAAACTTCTAGTTTGAATCGCACCTGTGAGGGATTGAAACACAATATTTAAATACATCTTACTCCTCCTTTTTTTGTTTGAATCGCACCTGTGAGGGATTGAAACTGACAAAATCATTTGACAGTATTTTTCAATAAACATTTGTTTGAATCGCACCTGTGAGGGATTGAAACTAATTTATTGTTATTGTTTTTATGGTTTTCAAATAACGTTTGAATCGCACCTGTGAGGGATTGAAACAAATTAATTTCTAATCTTTTCATCACAACAACTGGGTTTGAATCGCACCTGTGAGGGATTGAAACGAAACTGGAGGTAATTTAAAAAGCGCGAGAACATAAGTTTGAATCGCACCTGTGAGGGATTGAAACAATTGAGAAAAAGTGTGTCACATATTGGTAAAAAATGTTTGAATCGCACTTGTCCCGAAGCACTCCCCTTAAGGATGAGGGATTGAAATGTTTACTTTTTGTTTACTGTATTGTTGAAATGAACAATTTGAATTGCATCTGTCCCGAAGGGATCCCTTAGGAATGAGAAATTGAAAAGTTAATTTGCTGTTAACTACAGCGTTATAAATGAAACTAATTTGAATCACACCTGCCAAAAATTGAAACTTGAAAAATGACCCCCCAACAATTAACAAATCAGCTTGAATCGCACCTGCTCCAAAGAAACCCATCAAGAATGAACAGAAAAACAAAACAAAAAAAGATATGATAATAAAGTACAAGAAAAATCAAAACATTTGCGAAGTATTAATTAAATTTGAAATTCCCAGAGACGCGCTTGAATATCAAGGCAGAATAGTGAAAAGCGGATTAGATAACTTCTTAAAAGATAGAGTAAAAATGGAGCTATTTTCTAAAACCTTGCTGGATTTAATACAGAATTTGAATATAGATGCTGATGATTTCGTGAATTTGTTAATGATATATGCTGCTGATTTAACGCAGATAAGTGTGAAGATGGTTTGTGATGAATCCGGGATATTTGAAGGTTTACTTGAAAAACAAAAAGAGGAAGGAGTAGATGAGATAACCATTGCAAGTTTGGTATTGAGCCTGATTGAAGTGCTAAGATATAAGGGTTATAAAATAGAAATAGAAGAAAACAAAAATTCAAACGAATTACAATACCAGGCCTAATGAAGTTTTAAGGATAAATGAAAATTTGAAACTGGTCGGTAAGCCGATCGCTTATTATCCTGTTATTGCTAATGTTGTTGGTTCTGTTGTTGTTATTGTGTTTTTGTGTCAGTTTTTATACCGGCAAGGCAAAAAAATCATAGTCGGATTTGCAAAACGACTTACGAAATAAACAAGAAGACAAGTCTCTTAAGAAACCAACAGGAAACGGCAAAAAAGCGGTTGAAAAAGCTGAGTATATATTAGAGGAAAACGTGAGGGCTTGCCAGCCAGGCTGTTTTACAAGTTTAACTGGTTTAAATCGCACTTCTCCCAAAGGGATCCCTTTGGAATTAGGGATTGAAACATTATGTTAAGATAATAAACCAAATATCGCCTGTTTGTTTGAATCGCACCTGTCCCGAAGTGATCCAATTAGGGAATGAGAAACTGAAACATCACTGCACACAACTTAACATAGGAATAGAAGTTTGTATTTTGAGCCTGCCTTTATTAAATTATATCAAGTTTAAACCGCTCTTGTCCCAAAAGGATTCCTTAGGGGGAATTGAAACTAAAACAAAACTAAAGGGCACAACATTATGGAAAAGTTTACAAACAAGGTTGTAGTTAATGTTGATCCTTGCGTCATTAGATTTTTAAGAAGGAAATCTGGGCTTGATCCTGATACGGCTGCCCAGAAATTAAACATTAGCAGAAAACTGTATACAGATTTGGAGTTCGGAAAGTTTAAAATTACGATTGGAGTGATAAAAAGATTAGCACGGGCTTTTGAGATAAATCCTTCCGATTTTTTCATAAGTGATATTTACGATCATTACGAATACAATCCATTTAGCAGCGTTACGATCGTAAATGATGTTGAGGAGATGTTAAAAGTCTTAAGAGGGATAAGTAGTTCAACTATTAGGGTATTGGACAAAAAGGTTGATATTTCTGTCGTAATTTATCGGAGGAAGTCTGACAAACTAAGAAGAGGGCTTGAAAAGATAAAAAAGAAGTGCGAAGAGATATTTCCGATGCTTAGTTTTGATTTAACAGTTATAAACTTAAGATAGGGGTAGGACTATAATAAGGGAAGTTGAATAGTGCTTGGTTCAAGCGGGAAAGCGAAATTTTTGTTGAGAAAAAGAATTTGCTAGCTGGCGAAAGCATTAGTCCAGTTTTAGTTAAATAGTTGAATGCAAAAAACTTGGGATATGTGGAAGAGTTAGGTAAGGTATTCGTTCATTGGGCTGTTTGGAAATGAATTTGGGTTAACGCATTATTGCGTTATTCTTAAATCTTTATGTGAATTGCGCCTGTCCTGAATAGTGAAGTCATTCACACATATACATTCTTGAATGAATCTGTTTATGACAAAAGATTAAAAACTTCCGACATATACTCATACGCCTGCTATCAAACGGCACTTTGTCCTTCCATTGCTCCTTCTGAGCTTTTGATTTGTAATCTTTCGTTCTTAAATTTTTGTGAATTTTAAAACAAATTCATCCTCGCTATGCCAGAAAAATTTGACATTGTCGTAATTGGAAGCGGTCCTGGCGGTTATGTCTCAGCAATAAGAGCATCACAATTGGGTTTTAAAACTGCTATAATAGAAAAAGATCGCGTCGGTGGTATTTGTCTTAATTGGGGCTGTATTCCAACAAAAGCACTTCTTAAATCCGCTGAACTTTTCAACTTGTTTAAAAGAGCTGATGAATTTGGGTTAAAGGTTGAAAATTTAAATTTTGATTTCAAAAAAATAATTCAAAGAAGCAGGCAGGTCGCTGAAAGATTAAGCAAGGGTGTTGAATTCCTATTGAAAAAAAATAACATAACAAAAATAGTCGGACACGGCTTTATACTGAAACCTGGCTTGATAGGTGTAAAAAATGAAAAAGATGAAATTGAAGTCGTTGCAGATAATATAATAATTGCAACCGGTGCTCGCCCAAGAGAGTTGCCTGGAATTCACATTGATGGTAAATTAATCATCACAAGCAAGGAAGCTATGCTTCTTGATGAGCCTCCTAAATCAATGATAATTATCGGCGCTGGAGCAATTGGTGTTGAATTCGCTTACTTTTACAACACATTCGGGACGAAAATAACTTTAATAGAGATGATGCCATCAATTCTTCCAAACGAAGACAAAGAAATAACTGATATACTTGCGAAATCTTTCCAAAAGTCGGGGATTGAAATTTTAACAAATACAAAAGTTGTTCAAGCGAAAGCGGTTAACGGACAAGCGGAGGTAATAGTTCAAAATGAAAGTGGCGAAAAAGCTTTAAAAGCCGATGTTGCACTTGTTGCAGTCGGAGTTCAAGGTAACGCTAATAATCTTGGGCTGGAGAATGTCGGAGTTGAGGTTGAAAATACTTTTATAAAAGTTGATAAGAAGACATATAAAACAACTGCGGAGAGAATTTATGCAATTGGTGATGTGATCGGACCACCGCTTCTTGCGCATGTCGCTTCAGCGGAAGGAATTAGATGTGTTGAGAATATAGCTGGAGTTGAAACCTTGCCGATTGATTACGATAACATTCCAAGTTGCACTTACAGTATTCCACAAGTTGCAAGCATCGGTTTAACTGAACAAAAAGCAATTGAAAGGGGATATAAAATTAGAGTAGGTCGTTTCCCATTTAGAGCTAATGGCAAAGCGCTCGCAATTGGTGAAACGGAGGGCATGGTTAAAGTGATTTTTGATGAAAATTACGGTGAATTGCTCGGCGCTCACATCATCGGACCTGAGGCGACAGAATTAATTGCTGAATTTGGCGTTGCTAAAACGCTTGAGAGCACAGCTTTTGAAATAGTTAAAACAATCCATGCACATCCAACTTTATCTGAAACTCTTATGGAAGCTTCTGCTGATTCATTGAAGGAAGCGATACACATTTAAAAACAAAATTTAGCTCAAAAAGTGCCGATCCCGATAATACAATTAATTGCAAGGATCATAAAAATTTTGCGGTCGCAGGGTTCACCAGGACAAGTTGCTGCTGGCTTTGCCTTTGGAATGTGTCTTGGTTTAATCCCGTGGAATACTTTGCATAGTTTTTTGATCTGGATAATCGTCATAATTTTGAATGTAAATTTTGGAGCTGTTCTCTTGGCAATTGGACTTTTTGCGCCAATTGCTTATATCTTTGATCCTTTTTTTCATTCGTTCGGATATTGGATACTTGTTGATATTGAAGGATTAAGAGGTGTATGGACATCGCTTTATCAAACATCGTTGATCCCATTTACAAGATTTTACAACACTGTGGTAATGGGTAGCACGGTCACATCTTTTATATTGTTTTTGCCAGTTTATTTTTTAGCAAAGTGGTTCGTTAAAAATTATCGTGAGAAAATTGATCCACACATTCAAAAGTTGCCAATTATAAAAGCAGCGAAAGCATCAAAACTTTACCAGATTTATGAGAAAATTAAGATTTGGAGCGAGACATGAAATACATAAGAAAATCTGGCGTCATATTTCTTGGCGTTGTCGTAGTCATAATCATTTTGCTTAACATTTTTTTAACTGATAAATGGCTTGAGAGACAACTTGAAAATGCAGGTTCAAACATAGTCGGAGCAAAGGTTGAAATAGATAACCTTGATTTTTCTTTCTTGAAGTTGAGGATCAAATGGGATAGAATTCAAGTCACACACCCAAAGCACACGATGAAAAATATGATTGAAACAGGCCCCGTAGAGTTTAAGTTGTCTTTGTCCGCTCTGCTAAAGAAAAAGTTCGTCATAGAAAATATGCAAGTTTTGAACATAAGGACATTTACAGATAGGAAAACCGATGGACGATTGCCAAAAAAACAAGAAAAGGTTGAAAAAAGAGAACCAAGTTTTATTGAAAAGCAATTTGCTCTCTTGCTTGATGAATTGAAGAAAGCGCCCGCTTTTGAGCTCGTATCTGAACTTGAAGATATTAAGCCCAAAGACATATTGGACAAAATTCAACTTGAAACGCCTTCAAAAATTGATTCAGTAAGGAACTTTGTTGAAGCAGAGATCCAAAAATACAGGACGGATATTGAAAATTTGCAAAATGATGTCAGGAAACTTAAAGAAATTGAAGCAAATCTTAGGTCAATAAATCCATCCGCAATAAAAACTGTAAACGACCTTAAAACGACCTACGAAACTGTAAACGGAAGCATCAAGCAAATAAATGAAATAAAAAATCGCTACGAGGCAAAAGTTAACGAAATAAAGCAACTGCCTGACAAATTCAACAAAATCAAACTTGAAATTCAAGAGCATATAAAAAACGACATTCAAAAAGTAAAGGGCTACGCAAAACTTCCAGATGTTCAAAACATAAATCTTATCAAGTATCTTGTCGGCCCGAAGATTTATTCTTACTATTTGACATATGAGGAATATTCCGAGACGGCAGAGAGATATATTCAGAAAATGCAGGCACTTAAGCCAGAGAAGGAAGAAAGACCTCCGCGACTAAAAGGGCAAGATATACAATTCGTTAAAGAGAGAGCTTTACCTGAATTTTGGCTAAAAAGATGTGTCTTATCCGGCGAAACTAACGCAGGTTTTCGCATCAAAGGTGAGATCACGAATGTAAGCAATCAACCGAAGATAGTTGGCTTGCCAACTCGCATTGTGATCACTGGTGATAGACCTGACAAGGCAAGTTTGAAACTTGAAGTGGAGCTTGACTTCGTAAGCAATCCATCAAGCCAAAAGTTAAATTTTGAGTTCAAGAGGTTGCCGATTTCTGATTTTAACTTTGATCATTCCGTTAAATTTTTACCAGTCAAAGTTGATAATTCCATCGGCGATATAAATTTCAGATTGACAAGACAAGGTGGAGATGTTAAATCGGAGTTCAATCTAATGTTTTACAATCCGCAATTTGTCTTTTTGTCATTTTCTCCAGCGAATTTCTATGAGGAAAGATTGTTCAATGTCGTCAAAAATACATTTAGCGCAGTCAGATATTTAGATGTAAATGCGTCTATTAGCGTTATCAATAAGGAGTTTAAGGCAAGCATAAGTTCAAGTTTGGATAGACAATTAACAGCTGGATTCAGGGATGCTATCGGAAGGGAAGTAGAGAGGTTGAAAAGAGAAGCGGAAGCGATGGCACGAGCGAAATTAGAGGAAATTAGAAAAGAATTTGAAGCGAGGGCAGAAGAAAAAATCAAGGAATTGGTAAGTAGGGCAGAGGAATATAAAGATGTTGTTAGCTTGGTTGAAAGTTTGAGGGAGCAAAAATTAAAAGAGCTTGATCAAGAGATTAAAAAACGAGGGACGAGAATTCTTGAAAACATCCTCAGAAGATAGTTTACTCAGAAAGAGCGAGCTTCACAATTCTATCAACGAGTTCTGGGAATTCAATTCCAGCAGCTTTAGCTGCTTTTGGAACTAAGCTTGTCCCTGTCATTCCTGGGATTGTATTGATTTCAAGGCAGTAAATTTCCCCTTTTTCCGTGACTCTGAAATCAACTCTTGCGAATCCTTTGCAACCGATGGATTCAAATGCGATAATTGATTGCTCTTTGAGTTTTTCTGTCCATTCGTCCGGTATTTGAGCTGGGACGATGTATTCAGTTGCTCCCTTTGTATATTTGTGATAATAATCGTAAATCCCACCTTTGGGTATTATCTCAATAACTGGCAAAGCCAAATTACCGAGTATTCCAACTGTTAATTCTTTTCCTTCTATGAAATCTTCAACTAAAACCAAATCCGAATACTTGAAAGCAAGTTCAATAGCTGGCTCAATTTCTTCGGGACAATGGACGATCGTCAATCCGACTGTTGAACCTTGGTCGTTTGGCTTGACGACGCAAGGGTAGGAAAAGGATTTTTCTATCTTTTGGCGAATTTCATTTATGTCAATTCTATTTTTCTTGACAACGAACCAATCGGGCGTTTGAACTCCGTAATGTTCAAAAACAATCTTTGACATGTTTTTATCAATCCCTATCGCACTTGCAAGCACTCCGGAGCCAGTATATTTTTTCCCCCTAAGATCAAGCAACGCTTGGACTGTCCCATCTTCTCCCCATTTACCATGCAAAACTATGAAAACGACATCAACATCATCAAGCAGATGTGAATTAATGCATTCTATTACATTTTTATTTGAAAATTTCGCAAGCTCTTCTTCTGTTGGTGGTGTTTCTCTTATTGAACTTATGAAAAGTTTTTCTTCGTCATCGGGTTGATTTATCCCAAGAGCTGGGTCAATCGGTTTTACGATATAACCTGCTTCTCTTAAACCTTGAGTTACATATTTCCCCGAGATTATTGAGACATCCCTTTCTGGTGATGTCCCACCAAGTAGAACAGCGACTTTAATCTTTTCCATCAATTTAAATCTTTATTTGTTTACCGTACGCTTCTGGACTTACAGATAAAAGTTTTTGTAAATCTTCGGGTGTTAAATTTTTTTCACCACCAAGGATCCTCGCAAGCAATATGATCATTGCATAATGTTCAAGTTTTTCCATCTTGTAATACGCATCTCTTAAATTTTCCCCAAGTGTCACAGCGCCATGGTTTTGAAGCAAAAATGCATCGCATTTTTCAACAAATGGCTCAATTGATTTTGGAACTTCGTCGGTTGATGGAGTTGCATATTTTGCAAGCGGGATTTTGCCAAGGTTTATTATAACTTCGGGAAGGACAAATCCCTCAAGCGAGATCCCAGCGGTTGCGAACGCAGTTGCAAAGGGCGGATGTGCGTGAACGATCGCCTTCACATCTTTCCTTTGACTGTAAATGAAAAGATGCATCTTTATCTCGGTTGATGGTTTGTAAATCCCATAAATCAAATTTCCATCAGGGTCAACTTCAACAATTTGGGATTTTTTTATCTCGCCTTTATTTACAGCGGTTGAAGTGCAAAGTATGTTTCCATTTCCAAGTCGTGCAGATATGTTTCCATCCATTGCTGAAACAAATCCCTTTTTATAAACCAAATGCGAGATTTCTACGATCTCTGAAATTAGTTTTTCTTTTTCCATTGTAATTTTCTTATCCCTCATCCCGTTTTTCAGAAATTGATTGTTTGATCATTATGGTGCGCAAGATCAAGCGAAGGAAAAAAATCGCAAAAGCGACAACAAGCGCATGGATTGAATATTCAGGTGGAATGATTTTAGTCAGCATACCGAGTAGCAATAGAACCAATATCGCCAAACTTATGTAGGTTATCCAATTGAAAGCCTTGGTTGAAATTCTCATTTTCGCCTCGCTTTGTTTTCCGATGGAAGCGTTTTCATTTTTTTACCAAATTTAATTAAATTAAAAACAATAAAAAACAAAACGACAACGCCAAAATTGCAAGACGAGCTAAAGCTTCAATACTGGGAAGAATTTAACCAGTTAATGAAAAGACGACTTGAAGAACTTGAAGAGCTTAAAAAGCTCGGCATCAATCCATATCCCTACGAGTTTCCAGTAAACGCTTACTCAGAGGACATCCTGAAAAACTTCAAGGATGAAGATCCACCTATGAGCGTTTCAATTGCAGGGAGAATTATGTCAATTAGGAGAATGGGCAAAGCAACATTTTCACACATTCAGGATTCAAAAGGGAAAATACAAATTTATTTTAAAAAGGATGTCCTCGGCGATAAATATGATATATTGAAACTCCTTGATATTGGCGATATAATCGGTGTTAAGGGTGAAGTTTTCAGGACGAAAACTGGTGAGATAACTGTAAAAGTTGAGGATTATCAAGTCCTTGCGAAATCAATACGACCTTTGCCAATCGTTAAAGAAAAAATAGATGAAAGCGGTAATAGAATAGTTTACGATCCGTTCACAGATAAAGAGATGAGATACAGACAAAGGTATGTTGATTTGATAGTAAACCCGGATGTAAAGCAAGTTTTTATAAAGCGTGCGAAGATAATCAGCACGATTCGCGAAATCCTTGACTCACATGGTTTCATTGAAGTTGAAACCCCGATTCTTCAACCGATTTATGGTGGTGCAACCGCAAGACCGTTCATAACGCATCACAACGCATTGGATATGGATCTATATTTAAGGATCGCCGATGAGCTTTATTTGAAAAGATTGATAGTAGGTGGATTTGAAGGAGTTTATGAGATCGGAAAAGATTTCAGAAACGAGGGGATGGATAGGATGCATAATCCGGAGTTTACGATGCTTGAGCTTTATGTTGCCTATAAAGATTATAACTGGATGATGGAGTTTACTGAAAATTTGATTTACACTGTGAACTTGCGTGTGAATGGGACGGCGAAGATAAAATTTGGAGAAAACGAAATTGACTTGACACCTCCGTGGAGAAGGATTCCGATGTTTGAACTTTTGAAACAATATACTGGTGAAAATCTTGAAGGCAAAACTGAAGATGAACTTCGTGCAATTGCAAGGCGATTAAATGTTGATGTCTCGTCAAAAATTGGGGTTGGCAAAATAATTGACGAGATCTTTTCTGAGATCGTTCAACCAAATCTAATTCAGCCGACTTTTGTAATTGATTATCCTGTTGAGATGTCTCCGCTTGCAAAAAGACACAGAAATAATCCACGACTTGTTGAAAGATTTGAAGTTATAATTTGCGGGATGGAGGTATGCAATGCCTTCAGCGAGTTAAACGATCCAATTGATCAGCGCTTGAGATTTGAAGAACAAGCCCGACTTAGAGCGCAGGGAGACGAGGAAGCGATGACAATTGATGAAGATTTTATAAGAGCTCTTGAATATGGGATGCCTCCAACTGCAGGACTTGGAATTGGAATTGATCGCCTTGTGATGATTTTAACTAATCAAAAAACAATCCGAGATGTAATTCTTTTCCCGCACATGAGACCCGAAAAATAGTTGAAAACAAAATCAGAAGTTTAAAGTGAAAAAAATTAATCTCGTCCTCGGAATCCATAACCATCAACCAGTGGGTAATTTTGACTTCGTCTTTGAACATGCATATGAAGTCGCTTATAAACCATTTATCAAAATCCTCGCAAAATATCCGAAGATCAAACTCGCACAACATTATACCGGCATCTTATTTCAATGGATTTTAAAAAATCATCCCGAGTTCTTTGATGACTTGAAGGCCCTCGTTGACAAAGGACAGGTGGAATTGATAACTGGGGGATTTTATGAACCGATTCTTGCAGTAATTCCAGATCAAGATAAGTTGGATCAAATTAAAAAGTTAACCGACTTTATCGTTAAACATTTTGATAAAACACCAGTTGGAATGTGGCTTGCTGAAAGAGTGTGGGAACAGCACATCGTCAAGTTTATCGCAATGGCTGGGGTTAAATATGTGATAATTGATGATACACATTTTCGGTATGCTGGTTTAACTGGGGAGAAACTTCTCGGATATTACATCACCGAGGAACAAGGTTATACTGTTAACATCTTCCCGATAAGCAAAATGTTAAGATATACGATCCCGTTTCAACCTGTTGAGAAGACAATTGATTACTTAAGAGAAATTGCAACGGAAGAAGGCGATAGAGTTGTCGTCTATGCCGACGATGGCGAGAAGTTCGGCGTCTGGCCAAATACATATAAACATGTCTATGAGGATGGATGGCTTGAGGAGTTCTTCACAGCACTTGAAGAAAACAGCGATTGGATAAACATACTTCACTTTTCCGAGGTAATTCAAAAAATAAAACCAATTGGTAGAATTTATTTGCCTAATGCCTCCTACGCTGAGATGATGCATTGGGCTTTGCCAGCAGATGCGTATCTTGATTATGAAAAACTTGAAGAACACCTAAAGGAAGAGGGAATGTATGAGCAATATTCAAGATTTTTCAGAGGTGGCTTCTGGAGAAATTTCCTTGTAAAATATCCCGAGGCAAATAACCTTCACAAAAAAATGCTAAGAGTTTCCGAAAGAGCGAGGAAACTTCAAGCGAAAGGAAAAGATGTAAGCATCGCTCTTGATAAAATTTGGTCTGCACAATGTAATGATCCATACTGGCATGGGATCTTCGGTGGTTTATATCTTACAAATTTAAGGTCAACTGCTTATAGAAATTTGATAAGCGCTGAAAATGAACTTGATAAAATTGAATCTAAGAAGCTCATTCGTTATGAGTTTACCGATTTTGACAGAGATGGAAGGGATGAACTTATCGTTGAATCACCAAACTTTAACATTTATATAAATCCAAATTACGGTGGGCAGATTTTTGAACTTGACTTCAAGCCAGTTGAGTTTAACATAACGGATGTGATCACAAGGAGAAAGGAGGGTTATCATGAAAAATTAATTCGGCTCGCAAGCGAGCAAAATAATCCAAACAATCACGGCGTCGCAAGCATACACGATATGCTATTAGCAAAGGAAGAAGGACTTGAAAGGTTCTTGCATTATGATTGGTATAGGCGAGGCAGCTTAATTGATCATTTCCTGGGCGATGGGACAACGCTTGAGAATTTTTATCAGTGTAGATATCCAGAACAGGGTGATTTTGTTGATCAACCTTATCATGTTGAGACAAATTTCAAGAAGAGCGCTCTTGAGATCATACTCTCAAGGGAAGGTAATGTTTGGGTTGAAAACGAAAGGAAAAGGGTTCGTGTTGAAAAAAGGATAACGGTAAATAAAAACGCTAACGATCTTTTCATAGATTACAAAATTGAAAATCTTGAAGATGAGATGCTTGATCTGTGGTTTGGAGTGGAGTTCGCTTGCAACTTTCTTGCGCCTGATTCTGAAGATAGATATTTTTACTTTGTTGGATATGAAATTGAAGATAAAAAATTAAGAAGCATCGGTTCTGTTGATGATGTTGTTTCCTTCGGCGTCGTTGATGAATGGGTTGGGCTTGATATGAACTTCTATTTAAGCAAGTTCGCAAATGTTTGGAGATTTCCGCTTGAATCAATTTCTCTTTCTGAAGCTGGCTTTGAAAGAGTTTATCAAGGTTCCGTTATTTTACTCAACTGGAACATAAAGTTAAGCAAAGAATGGACTGTCCAAATTCATAAATCGTTCAGGAAATTAAAAAAGTAAAAATTTTCTTCTAACATTGTGCAGGTTAAAATTCTGAAAATTTTCCTGCTTCTTGTTTTCTGCTTTGGTGAGGTTTTTCCATTTGGGAATTATTTTTCCGCGGATGATTCAATCTCAAAACCAGTTGGTGAAAAAATTAACTACACGAAGCTTGCGATCGTTGGACTTGGGACTGTTGGAGTGATGGGCGTTATACATGTCTATCAGCAAAACGCTTGGTGGAGTGGACAGAGGAGATCATTTCATGTCGTGAACGATTGGGATTATGCTCTTAACATTGATAAGATTGGGCATTTCTATGGTGCAAATTTGATTTCAAATTTATTTGCTTCATCGCTTCAATGGGCTGGGGTTGAAAAAAAGAAATCAATGATATATGGGGCCGTGCTTGGATCGGTTTTTGGACTTTATGTTGAATTTGAAGATGGATTCGCAACTCAATGGGGCTTTAGCCCAGGCGATGCAGGCGCAAACATACTTGGGGCATGGTACCCAATCGCTCAACACTATGTCCCGTTTCTAAAGAATTTCAACTTCAAATGGAGCTACATTCCAACATCCCAGCTTAGAAGCGGAAAGAAAAAAATTTTCATTGATGATCACGAAGGACAGGTAATGTGGCTTTCAATTTCAGTTAACAATTTCCTTCCAAAAGAAATTGAAAAATTTTATCCCGACTTCCTTAACATCGCAATAGGTTATGGCGTAAGAGAACTTGACGGTCTTGGTGGGGGAAAACGAGAATTTTATATTTCGCTTGATTATGATCTTGAGAAACTTCCCGGCGATGGTTGGTTTCTAAAACTTTTGAAGAAAAATTTAAACTACATTCATCTCCCGGCACCTGCCGTAAGATTAACACCCAGTTTTGCTTTTTTTGGATTTTTCTTCTCAAAGAGAATCTAAATTTTGGTTTCACTGAAAAAGCGTAAAAAGATTGTTCATTTAATTTTATGCTCAAGATATTGATATTTATACTTCTCTTCGGCTCAAAAGTTTTCGGAAGCGAGAATGTCGGTGCAAGGGCTTTCGCTTTGAAAAGTTATGTCGCGGTTGCAAACGATGCTTGGACGATTTTTTACAATCCAGCTGGATTGGCAAATTTGAAAAGCAGGGAATTATCTTTTTCATATATCCCTGCTAAATTCGGGTTAAGTGAGCTTTCGGAAAAATCTATTGCTTTTTACGAGCCATCCTTGCCATTTAAGATTGGGTTTGGTTTCAAGACATTCGGGTTTGAACTTTATAAGGAAAACATCTTCAAGTTTTCAATTGCCTATGGTTTTGAAATTTTTAACTTTGGTCTGAATCTCTGTTATAACTTTGTGTCCATCAAAAATTACGGAAAAGCTGGTGCTTTCAGCGCTGATCTTGGTTTCTTCTCAAGGTCGCTAAAATCTATTAGATTTGGGTTCGTTCTAAAGAATTTAGTTGCCGACAAAATTGGCAAAGCAAAGGAGAGAATGCCTAAGGAGATTGAATTTGGCTTCGCTTTTTTGCCATATGATAATTTGATAATTTCTGCCAGCGCTCATAAAGAGATAAACTTTAGAGAAGGCTTAAAATACGGGCTTGAATATACGATAGCAAACATTGTGATGTTAAGATTTGGCCTTTCAAATTATCCCATTCAATATTCCGGTGGAATTGGGGTCAAATTATCAATTTTTCAATTTGATTATGGGGTGGATAATCATCAATTGCTTGGTTTGACACACCAAATTACATTGACAGCAAAGTTTGAGAGAAAATGAACAAATTAGCGTTAGTTTTTTTATTCATTATCGCTGTGGCGAGGGCACAAGATGTTGAAGTTGATATGCTAAGGAATTTTGAAGAAGATATTATAGAAAATCTTGAAGTTGATGCACGAGTTGATGAGCTGATAGATCAATTTGAGATCAAAAGGATAGAACTTAACAAAGCTGATGTTGACGATTTGACTGAATTTCCATTAATAACAAGGGAAATTGCCAACAAAATAGTTGAGTATCGTAAGAAAATTGGTGGTTTTAAAACAAGGGAACAGGTTTTTGAGATCCCGAATGTTGACGAAAATGTGAAATCTTTTCTTTACAGAAATGGATATATTCAAAGACCAAATGTGCATTTCCGCGTTCGCTCTCGCGTTTTGAGCAGAAATAACTTTAGAAACTTTTCAAATAACTTTGAGGAAAACTTTAAGACATACCAACTTGCTTATCTCAATGTCTCAAATCTTTCTGGTGGCTTTATAGTTGAAAAAGATTACGGGGAGAGCAAAATCAATGAACTGATGAATTTTTATATTGAATACAAAAGCTCTGGCAAGATAAGGAAAATTATCATCGGAAACTATGCCTTGCAATTCGGGCAGGGAATTTTGATGTGGAAACCTGTTGCTCTCGGTAAAGGTTCGGATGCGATTTCACCTGCTGTTCGTAGCTTTGAAAATTATTCCTCTGGATATGTTTCAACGACCGAAGTCAAGCCATTATTTGGAGCTGTGATAAACTCTAAAGTTAAGAATTTTGAATTAACACTTTTTTATTCAAGAACGGATTTGCCATCCTCGGTTGATTCGCTTGGCAGTGTTAAGTATATTGACTTCTCCGGGATAAACAAGAGAAGAAGATCTTCCCTGTTTAGAAACTTATATGGTGGTATTTTAAACTTAGGATGGACAAATTTCGCCTTGGGAATTTTGAACTATTATGAAATTTTTGATCGTGATTTCTCGCAGACAAGCTCAAGACCATTTCAAAAGAGAGGTTTTTACAATGGAATTGAGTTTGATTTTTATTTTAGAAACCTGAATTTCTTCGGCGAAGTTGCATCAAGAGGTTTGAAAAATTTTAGCTATGTCGCTGTTTTAACTATCGGATTTGATAACTTAAACTTCGTCTTTCATTTGAGAAACCTTAATCAAAATTTGTTCTCAATTAACGGAAATGCGTTCTCTGAAAGATATGGTGAGGCTTGGAATGAGCAAGGATTTTATTTTGGAGCTAAGTTTAAAGTTTGGAAATTCCAATTTTCAGGTTATTGGGACATCTTTAAGTTTCCAAGATTTGACCTTGACGATGTTAAAAATGGGAATGATTATAGAATTGAAACGAGTTTTTCCGCTTCAAGAAATCTAATTTTTAAGTTAATGTTTCGTGAGAAGGTGAGGGTGAAGGGAATTAAAACATCAGATGAATTTGGGAGAAGTTCATTAGGTGAGGGAAGCGAAAGGAGAAGAAACTTGAGATTTGAGGTGGAAAACAGACTTGCTAAAATTTCTCTCAGGAGTAGAATTGAAGCTGTGCGAAGAAGTTTAAACGATGTTGAAAAGGGAGTTTTGATCTATCAAGGCGCAAGATTTGAACCTATCAAAAATTTGAGAATCTATGGTCGTGTTATGTTTTTTAAAACCGATTCGTATTCCTCAAGAATTTATGTTTACGAAGACGATATTGATGGTGTCGTCTCTTTGCTTCCGTTTTATGGAAGCGGATTGAGATGGTATCTTGTGGTGAAATATAAATTTGGAAAGATCCTATCAGTGCAATTAAAGTATGGTGAAACTTTCATCAGTTATATAGAAACAGTCCGAAATATCTTCGGCTTGCAGATTGAATTGAGAAATTAATCTTCAGGTTCTCCGTAAAGTTCAATCTCAACCAGTTCGCTTATGATGTGTCCGATTGTGATATGTCCTTCTTGAATTCGCTGTGTATTATTTGAAGGGACGATAATTGCGATATCACAAAGTTCTTTCATCTTTCCGCCGTCTCGTCCAAGAAAACCGATTACTTTCATTCCTTTTTCTTTTGCTGTTTTTATCGCACGGATGACATTTTCAGAATTTCCGCTTGTGCTGATCCCTATCAATACATCTCCTTCATTTCCCAAAGCTTCAACAGTTCTTGCAAATGTATTTTCAAATCCAATGTCATTTCCACCTGCGGTGAGGTTTGATGTGTCGGTTGTGATTGCAATTGCAGGAAGCCCAGGGCGCTTTATTTTTGGATTCAATCTGATGACAAATTCTGTCGCTATGTGTTGGGAGTCAGCTGCGCTTCCGCCATTTCCGCAAAGCAATAATTTTTTGCCGTTTTTAAATGCGTTTGAGATGAGCTCAACAGCTTGTAGAATTTGCTCAGTGCATTGGTTAAATATGTTTTTCTTTATCTCGGCGCTTTCAAGAAGTGAGCGTTCTATGAATTTTACTTTATCCATTTCTTTTTTCTTTTTTGTTTTCGTGGATTGCGTTGACGAATTCGCAGATTAAATTTTTATAGTTTTGTGATGATGTGTTTTCAAGTATGTTTCCAGTGACGATTATATCTGCACCTGCTTTTGCCTTTTCAAAAGCCGTTTCGGGATTTCTTATGCCACCACCTACGATGATCGGAATTTTTACAAACGATTTAATTTGTTGAATTATTTCTATTGGGACGGAATTATCTGCGCCACTTCCAGCTTCAAGATAAATAAATTTCATCCCAAGATATTGTGCAGTTAATGAGTAAGCAACTGCAATGTCTGGTTTATCTCGGGGTATGGGTTTGCTTTGGCTTATAAAAATTGCGGATGTCATTTTTCCAGATTCTATCAAAAGATAAGCAGTTGAAATTGCTTCAATCCTGTGTTTAAAAATAATTGGCGACGCAAGAATTTGTTGCCCGATTATATATTCCGTGTTTGTGCTTGTTAAAACGGATAAGAAAAGAATTGCATCTGCATCTTTTGAGATCTGATAAATGCTTCCAGGAAAAATTATTACTGGTTTATCGGTGTTTCTCTTGATGGTTCTGACGCATTTCTCAAAATTTTGTGAAAGTAGCAAGCTGCTTCCGACCAAGAAAGCATCAACCCCACAATCTGTTGCTGTCCTGATGAATTTTGGAAGATTTGAATTCGGTTTGTCAGGATCAATTAAAATAAAATAAAGCGAGCCCCTTCGGTTAATTTCATTCAAGATATGTTCGTAAATTTTTCCCGAAGGGGCGTAATTTTGTAAATATCCCCCAAAATTTGAATCTTTCGTGTTCAACCTTGCTTTAGGTTTATTTTACTTGTGTTAATTCTTTTACTATTTTTGTGAATTCTTTTATCGCCTCATCAATTTTTGATATATCTCTGCCGCCGGCAGTTGCCAGGTTTGGTCTTCCGCCACCTCCACCACCAGTGATTTTTGCGACTTCGCGAACTATTTTTCCAGCATCTAATTTTTTCTCTTTAACGAGGTCGTCTGTCACAACACATACAAAATTAACTTTATCTTCCGAAACATTCGCAAGCAAACCAACACCACTGCCGATTTTGCTTCTTAAAATGTCAGCATATTGTTTCATTTCCTCAATATCTTTTGGAGCTAATTCCCATTTGGAAACATTTAAAGCGACAACCTTAAAACCGTTTATTCTTACAACATCTGGCGAATTAACAGCTTTTTCTATTTCATCTCCTGCAAGTTTTAATTTCAACTTTGAAAGTTCCTTTTCAAGATTTTGTTTCTCTTCAAGAATTGAATCAATTCTCTCGGTAAGCTTTTCAATTTCTTCTTCCTTCTCCTTCAGATATTTCTCAAGTGCTTTTCCAGTTATCGCTTCAACTCTTCTGACACCGCTTGCTATACTGCTTTCGTAGATGATCTTGAAATATCCAGTTTCAATCGTTCTATCAAGGTGTGTTCCGCCACAAAGCTCATAGCTAAAATCGCCAATTCTAACAGTTCTGACTATATCGCCATATTTATCTCCGAAAAATGCTAAAGCGCCTTCCTCAAGTGCTTGTTTTATGGGTTTATATTCCTTAACGAGCTCAATATCTTCAAAGATGACGGTGTTTACAAGATGTTCAATCATTTCAATTTCTTCTTTTCCAAGTTTTCTCGGATGCGTGAAATCAAATCTTAATCTATCTGGTGCGACAAGTGAACCTGCTTGTTGAACATGTGTTCCAAGGACTTTCCTCAGTGCGGAATGCAGAAGATGAGTAGCGGAGTGATTTTTCATTATTGATTTTCTTCTGTCAAGGTCAATCTTTGCGATGAATTTCCCGCCATTTTTGATGTAGGATTCAAGTTCTTTTGCATCTTTGCTGTCTTTTTTGATCTTTGGAATAAAGTGAACAATTAAATCATCAATTCTTTGTGTATCAATTATTTCAATTTCACCGCCCGGATAGATCAATTTACCTGTGTCTCCAACCTGACCTCCTGACTCGGGATAGAAAATTGTCTTCTTTGAGAAAACAATTTGATCAATATGTTCATCATCGCTTGAAAGAAGGATAACTCTGTTTGATTCATCATTCACTTCAAGTTCGTACTGTTTCAAATCGGGATTGAATTCGGTTTTTAGAACATCTCCCTTTCTTAATAATACTTCAACTTTTTCAGCGATGCTTATTTTCCCTTCGGTAAAAATTTTCTTCGTTGCCTCTCTTGACCTTTCTCTTTGCTCCTCCATCAATTTTTCGAATTCGCTGAGTTCAACTTCAAAACCTCTTTCCTGCGCCATTAGATTCGTTAGATCAACTGGGAAGCCATATGTATCGTAAAGTTTGAAAACTACCTCGCCAGGTAAAACTTTTATTCCTTTCTTTTCTAATTTTGAAATCTCGTTCTCAAAGATTTCAATTCCTCTGTCAAGCGTTTGGTTGAAGTTTTCTTCCTCTGATTTTATAACATTTTTCACATATTCTTTTTTCGGTTCAATTTCCGGATATGCTTCGCCCATTATTTCAACGACTTTGTCAACAAGTTTATAGATGAAAGGTTCGTGCATATCAAGATTTCTTGCGTATCTTGAAGCGCGTCTTAAAATTCTACGAAGGACATAACCTCTTCCTTCGTTTGATGGAACAGCGCCATCAGTAATTGCGAAAGTTAGCATTCTAACATGATCTGCAATTACACGCATCGCGATTTGATACTTATCTCCCACATATTCTTTGCCAGTTAGGTTGGAGATTTCTTCTATCAGTGGCTGGAAAAGGTCGGTATCATAATTTGAATTAGTTCCCTGCAGCACTGCGACAATTCTTTCAAGCCCCATTCCAGTGTCAACATGTTTTGCCGGAAGAGGTTCAAGTTCACCTCTTTCATTCCGATTAAATTGGATGAAAACGAGGTTCCATAATTCTCTAAACCTTAAGCATCCATCAACATTTACACCGCACTCGTGATTCTTGTTGCACACACCTTCACCAAGATCAATATGAATTTCTGAACACGGCCCGCATGGACCTGTATCTCCCATCTCCCAAAAGTTTGATTTTTCATCAAATCTCAAAATTCTGCTGGGTGATATATCGGTTACTTTTTTCCATAATTCTTCAGCTTCGTCATCATCTTTGAAAACGGTTGCATACAATCTATCTTTTGGAAGATCCCATTCTTTTGTGAGAAGTTCCCAAGCCCACAAGATTGCCTCTTCTTTATAATAATCTCCAAACGACCAATTTCCAAGCATTTCAAAAAATGTATGATGATATGTATCTTTTCCAACTTCCTCAAGATCGTTGTGCTTTCCACTTACGCGAATGCATTTTTGATAGTTTACCGCTCTTTTGTAAGGTCTTGTTCCAGTTCCGAGAAATACATCTTTAAATTGGTTCATCCCGGCGTTCGTGAAAAGCAAAGTTGGATCATCAAATGGTATAACTGGCGACGATGGGACGAATGTATGTCCTCTTTTTTCAAAAAATTTAACGAAAGATGTTCTTATCTCTTTTGCTTTCATGGTCTATTGTTAAAAAATTTGTTTTCCTTTCCTAAAATCTAACAAAAGGTAGGTTTTCTTGCAAATTCAGAGGCAGTTGGCTATCCCGCTGAATCCAAAAATTTGAAAGTGTAGGGTTTATCTTAAAAAACAAACTTCAAAAGAATCATAGCGCCGATTATCAACAATGTGCAAAAGACGATTATTGTCGGATAACCCTTGAGTGATTGAATTGAGTCGTTTATTGAATTTATGGTTGATACAATATCTTGTTTTTGACCCTTTATCTCCTTGGAAATTTCCGACCTTAAAACAGCGATCGTTTCCGTCATGTCTTTTCTCAACGACTTGGACAAATTGGGAAGCTCAGCAGTTAAGATAGCGATTTTCTCAAGCAAATTTCCTATGTTGTTTTGAACCTCATACTGTGAAGTTGCAACCTCATCAAACACATTTTTCATTTCTTTTATCCGATCATCTATTGATTTCAAACTTTCATCAAATTTTGCTGAAGGTGTGAATGTAAGTGAGCTTGTGTTTAAGGCTATGTCTTCTGAAATTTTTCTCAATAAGTTAAGGTTATCTTGAATTTCTTGAGAGAAAACCTTTAAAAACTCAATATCAGGGAATTCCGGCACTACAAATTCTCTCCCAACTTGCTGGGATGATTTAATCTCTTCTATTTTCGCGCTGATGTCCAGAAGTATTTGTGAAAAATCAACCTGTGGGACTGTTATTTCTCTTGGTTGGGCATTTTGATAAATGTTTTTAATCTCAGCTATATCCTGATTTATTGAGTTGATAAGTTGGAAAATTTCATTTTTAAATTCGGTTAATCCGGAAATATCAATGTTTCCGTTTATTTCAAGCGAGTTTATTTTTTGCGCGATGGAATCTTTAAGTGTGTCGGCAATTGTTAGGACTTTTGAATCAACACTTTGGAGAGTGGATTTAATTATTTCGTCTATTTGACGATTGATTTCGCCACTTATGTTTGAGTAGAAATTTTGAATTAAATGAAGATTTGTTTCAATCGCTGAAAGTTTGTTTTTAAACTCGTTTAATTCGCTAAGCATCGGGGAGAAAAGATAGGGGATGAGATCGGCGTTGTTTTCAAAAAATGTTTTAAGATCGTTTTTGGATAGAAATTCGTAAAAGTCCTTGCGGTATTTTTCAAACTCGGAAATTAACGATGTATTTAGTTGTGTAAATTGCTGATTTATTTCGGCAAGCTTTTGAGTGAAAAAGTTGTTAATTTCAAGCACTTTATAACTTAGGTTGGTGATTCGTGTTATAAATTCGGAGTTTAAAATTCTAAACTGTTCCTTAAGTGCTTCAAGCTCTGCTTTTAGATTGAGTTTTTCTTCAAGATAATTGAATTTTGACTCTTTTAGCTGTAGAAGTTTAGATTCAATCTCCCTTTCAAGCGCCTCAAGTCGGTCAGCAAGAAATCGCTGGAGCTGGTCATAAGTGACATAATTGTTGGTTGGTTTTAATTCTTCCAACGGCATTTTTAGACCTCCGCTTTATATTTGGCTCTTCGCTTAATTATAATAAATTATTTAACAAATGTCAAGTATCGCTATGTAAAAATGAGATTTTAAGGATTGGATTTGGGATCAATGGGGATCTATCCATTCTTTCGCATTTTACGAGTGAAAGCATAGTTTCAGCAAAGAGATGGAATAATCTACTTCCTCCCAGAAATGGATAATTTGTTTCCGCTTTTGCAAAATTTTAAAAACGGATTGACTTTTTAAGTTGCTTGATTTATATTTAAAGAGGAAGTTTAGTCAAAAATTTAAAATAGGAGGTAAAAATTGGACTTATTTGACAAATGTTATGCATTCAAAAGGCATGAGGAAGTTAAAGCAATGGGGCTTTATCCTTATTTTCAACCTATCTATGAGAATTATGGACCTATCGTTAAAATGGATGGGCGTGAGATCATAATGGCGGGGTCTAATAATTATCTTGGTCTTACCACAGACCCGCGAGTTAAGGAAGCTGCTATTGAAGCGATCAAAAAATACGGGACAGGATGTTCAGGCTCAAGATATTTGAATGGGACACTTGATATCCATATCAAGCTTGAAGAACAACTTGCGGAGTTCGTAGGTAAGGAAGCCGCGCTTTTGTTTAGCACAGGATTTCAAACTAATCAAGGGGCAATTGTCCCATTAATTGGAAAAGATGAATATGTTATTTCAGACAAAGACAATCATGCAAGTATAGTTCAAGGGACGCTTATATCTAAAGGTTTGTGGGGTAGCGATGTTCTCGTTAGATATAGGCATAATGATATGGAGCACCTTGAAGAGGTTATATCAAAATTACCACGTGAAGCTGGGAAATTAATCGTAACTGATGGTGTATTCAGTATGAGCGGAAACATTGTGAATTTGCCTGAAGTCGTAAGAATAGCTAGAACTTATAACGCACGGATAATGCTTGATGATGCCCATGGACTCGGTGTCCTTGGTAAAGGTGGGAGAGGAACAGCAAATCATTTTGGACTTGACGATCAAGTAGATATCATTATGGGGACATTTAGTAAAAGTTTTGCTTCGCTTGGTGGGTTCATAGCTGGTGAGAAACCAGTTATTGATTACATTAAACATCATTCACCGGCTTTAATTTTTAGTGCCAGCATGACCCCACCACAGGTTGCTTCTGTTTTAAAGGCGATTGAGATCATAAAATCTGAACCTGAAAGGATTGAGAAATTGCATTACAACGCAAATAAGGTTAGGCAAGGACTAAAAAGCCTTGGTTTTAATGTCCTTGATGGGCAAACGCCGATAGTTCCAGTTGTGATCGGAGATGATTTGTTAACATTTAAGTTCTGGAGGATGTTGTTTGACAATGGCGTCTTTGTAAATGCGGTTATAAGCCCGGCGGTCCCACAAGGAATGCAACTTTTGAGATTGAGCTTTATGGCAACTCATGAAGACAAACATCTTGATATAGTAATTGAAAAGTTTGAAAAAGTTGGAAAAGAGCTTGCCTTGATTGATTAAAAAAATAAATGGTTAAAAAAATGTCAATTGAGATTCGCCGGGTTTCATCCCGAAAAGAGATATCTTTCTTTGTTAAGTTCCCTTACCATCTTTACAAAAATCATCCTTATTGGGTTCCCCCGCTTTTAATTGAGCAAAAAGATCTCGTTGATGTTAAAAGGAATCCTTTTTATAAGCATAGTGAAGCTGTATTTTATTTAGCCTTTAGGAATGGACAAGTCGTCGGAAGGATCGCAGGTATTTTGAATCATAATCACAATGAGTTTCATAATGAAAATATAGGATTTTTTGGTTTTTTTGAATCTATCAACGATAAAGATGTGTCCGCAAAGCTTTTTGAATCTGTTGAAAACTGGGCACGAAGTAAAGGCTTGGATGAAGTTAGAGGTCCAGTAAATCCATCAACAAATGATTCATGTGGAATTTTGATAGAGGGCTTTGACAAATCCCCATGCTTTATGATGCCATACAATTATGATTATTATCCTAATCTTTGTGAAAGCTACGGATTTGAAAAAGCGAAGGATTTATACTCTTATTACATCTCTCAAGAAATGTTAACACCCAAGGTAATGCAAAGGCTTGAGAATGGAGTTGAACTCGTTTTAAAAAGAAAGAATGCCGTGATTAGACCGGTTGATTTGAAAAATTTTGATGAGGAGGTGAAGAAGGTTAAAGAGGTTTACAACAACGCTTGGAGCAAAAACTGGGGCTTCGTCCCTCTTACCGATGACGAAATAAATCATATCGCAAAAGGATTAAAGCAAATAGTTGTCCCAGAGATTACTCTATTTGCGGAAATAAATGGAAAACCAATTGGTTTTTCTCTTTCTGTTCCTGATATAAATCAAGCGTTGAAAGGTTTAAATGGAAGATTGCTTCCTTTTGGAATTTTCAAATTGATGCGAAATATGAAAAAAATTACGATGATCCGTGTTATGATAATGGGTTTAGTTCATGAATATCGCTTCTCTGGCATAGATGCAGCATTTTATTATTACACGATAAAAAATGGGATCGCAAAAGGTTTCTCTGAAGCTGAACTCGGTTGGGTTTTGGAAGACAATGAACCAATGAAAAGGGTTGCCGAAAACCTCGGCTCAACCCCTTATAAAAAATACAGAATCTATACAAAAAAATTAAGGTGAAGAGATATGCCTCTACCAAAAGTAGAAAAAATTTGGATGAACGGGAAATTAGTTGACTGGGATGACGCAAAAATTCATGTGTTATCCCATGTCATCCATTATGGAACAAGTTGGTTTGAAGGAATCAGGTGTTATGATACTCAAAAAGGTCCAGCTGTTTTTCGCCTTTATGAGCACATAAAACGACTCCACGATTCTGCTAAAATGTATCGTACTGAAATTCCTTACACCATTGAAGAATTAATTCAAGCAGTGATTGAAACGATCAAAGTTAACGGTTTAAAAAAATGTTACATAAGACCTATTGTTTTTCGCGGTTATTATGAACTTGGTGTTAATCCGTTAAGCTGCCCTGTTGATGTTGTTATCGCTGTGTGGGAATGGGGTGAGTATCTTGGAAAAGATTCTATTGAGAAAGGTGTGGATGTTAGAGTTTCAAGCTGGCGAAGACCTGCTCCCGATACTCTTCCGATGATGGCGAAAGTAGGTGCAAACTATATGAATTCTCAGCTCATCAAAATGGAAGCAGTTGTTGATGGTTACGCTGAAGGAATTGCTCTTGATTATAACGGTTTTGTAAGCGAGGGAAGCGGAGAGAATATATTTGTAATAAAAGATGAGGTAATTTACACACCGCTTATAGCGTTGGGGATCTTGCCAGGAATAACTAGGTCTTCTGTAATTCAAATCGCAAAGGATCTTGGATATGAAGTTAAAGAGACATTGATACCGCGTGAGATGCTTTATATCGCTGATGAAATCTTTTTCACGGGAACAGCTACAGAAATAACACCTGTGAGAAGCGTTGATAGGATAAAAATTGGGTGTGGTGAACCTGGAAAGATCACAAGAAAGATCCAAGAAGTTTTTTACGACATTGTTAGAAATGGAAATGATCCTTATGGCTGGTTGACATGGGTTAAATAAACAAGCTGCCCCGCGAGGATTCGAACCTCGATTACCTGATCCAGAGTCAGGCGTGTTGCCAGTTACACCACGGGGCAGTTCAAGCAAATTAAATATATAAAAAAAGGGAATCAATTTCAAGTTGAAAATCTTTCCCCTTTCCCTGCAGAGGGAAAGGGGTTTAAGTTTTTGTTTGAGAAAACTAAGATATCTTTTAAGTTGTGAAGATTTCTCTGATTTTATTTGCCACAATGAATTTTTTCATTCAAGGTGAGAAATTTGATAACAAATCTGGACCGATAGTAAAACGAATTATTTTTCTTGGAAACGAGAAAACGAAAAGCGAGATCATAGCAAGAGAATTAACTTTTGCGGTTAATTCAGAACTTGACACGAGCGAAATTGAATATAATGAGAATAGAATTTATGGAACAGGGCTCTTCAATAAAGTCAAAATATGGGTTGAAAAAGATTCCTTGGGGGACAGTGTAAATGTTTATGTTTGGGTAAATGAAAGATGGTACATATGGCCATTTCCGATTTTTGGATGGAGAGATAGGGATTTAAAAAAATTATATTATGGAGCAGGGCTGATACATACAAATTTTAGAGGTAGAAATGAGAAAATCATCTTCAGTTTTGCACTCGGTTATGATCCATGGATTGAAATTGAATATATAAATCCTTGGGTTTTGGGAAGTAAAGATTTGTTCTACTCCGCTGAAATTTATTACCAGCGACTTAGAAGTAGAAGTAAAGAGCTTGAGAAAGAAACAGGGGAATTTCATGAAGACAATTTTGCTTTTAACTTCTTGCTTGGCAAGAGGTTTGGGCTTTATAGAAGACTGTGGGGAAGTGCTGGATTTAGAAACATTTCAACGACAGGTGGCAATTTTGAATTAAAAACAATTTCGCCTTCGGGAACGGATAGAATTTTAGTTTTAAAATCCGGATTTAGGTATGATACAAGAGATATACCAGTTTATCCAAATACAGGATTGTTTTTTAACTTTGTTTTCGGATTTAACAAACTTTTAAATCATAGCGCATTTTTCTTTCAAGGCGGCTTTGAGATTCAAACATATCAAAGGTTTCTATTGGGGTTATTTGCTGGTAGATTTTTTGTTCTAAATTCAATTGGGCGAAAGATTCCTTCATATTCACGCTATTATTTCGGATATCAAGAGAGATTGCGGGGATATTTCAATGAAATTTTTGAAGGAGAAAATATAATTAAAGGCACAGTTGAGTATAGAATTCCGATTATAAAACAAAATTTTTTCAAGTGGGAGAAAGCGCCTCTTGAAGAATTTTCAATTTTGAGGTTTGGGATTGATTTCACTTTCTTTGGAGATATCGGAAAAACTTGGTTTAACAGCGAAAAATTTTTCAAATTGAGATATTTAAAAGGTTATGGTGTCGGGGTCAATTTTTTATTGCCTTATGATTTAATTTTAAGCGTTGAGTTTGCGCGAAATGATAAGGGACAAGGACAATTTATCGTTGATCTCGGGAGCAGATTTTAATTGCAAAAATTATGCCAGCTTTGGGAGATTGCGAAAAATTACAATAATTTGGGGGTTTAAAATTTGGATTATTTTTGAAATTTTCTAAAATTTTGATTGAGTTTTAAAACTAAAAAACTAAGAGGTGAGGGTGAGGAAAAAGCATTTGCTTTCAGGCAAGCCAATTAACAGAAAACCAATTGAAGCAGATATAAAAATTACAAAGCTCGTAGATGAATACTTTCAAGCATATAATGCTGGAAGGTTAAGGGAAGCTTGTCAATTGTTTGTTGAGAAAATGCTTGAAGAAGATGTAACTATTGGAATGAGTTTAACGGGGGCTTTGACTCCAGCTGGACTTGGTGGAAGTTGTGTGGTTCCTCTTATAAAAGCAGGTTTCGTTGATTGGATAGTTTCAACAGGAGCAAATCTATATCACGATATTCATTTTTCTATAGGGCTTGAGCTTCATCGTGGGACTCCGTTTATTGATGATAGAATCCTTAGAAAAGAAGGAGTCGTTAGAATTTATGATATTTTATTTGACTATGAAGTTTTGCTTTCAACGGATAAGTTTATAAGAGAAGTTTTGAAACAGCCAGAATTTCAAAAGGAGATGGGAACATCGGAATTTCACTTTTTGCTTGGTAAATATGTCTATGAAAGGGAAAAGGTTTTAGGGATAAAACATATGAGTATTCTTTCTGCAGCTTATAAGTATGGAGTCCCTGTTTATGTTTCCTCTCCTGGTGATAGTTCCATTGGAATGAATTTGGCAGCGATGGTTTTAAATGGGTACAAAATTAAAATTGATATTGCAAGGGATGTAAATGAAACCGCTGGTATAGTTTATTGGGCGAAGTCAACAGGTGGGAAAAGCGCTGTTTTAATCTTTGGTGGAGGATCACCTAAAAACTTTATGCTTCAGACCGAACCTCAGATTCAAGAGGTTCTTGGAATTGATGAGAAAGGTCATGATTATTTCCTTCAGATAACAGATGCAAGACCTGATACAGGTGGATTATCTGGCGCTACTCCAGCCGAAGCTGTAAGTTGGGGGAAAGTTGATCCGAATAAATTGCCCGATGCTGTTGTATGCTATACTGATTCAACAATCGCGATGCCAATACTTACTTCTTATGCGCTTGCTAAAAGGAAGCCCAGGAAACACAAAAATCTTTATCATAAGCTTGATCAATTAGTTGAAAATTTAAAAAATGCACATTTAAAAGCTTTGTCAAAGGGAAAAGTAAAAATATAACACCCCCTAAATCTTCAAAACTAAATTAAAAACTCAAAAGTGGAGGTTAAAATGCATCACAGATTTCAGCAGCTTCGGGAATTTATTGATTCATTGGAGGATGATTTTCGGAAGTTCTATGAAAAGGGTGTTATGTCTGCCGGGACACGCTTGAGGAAAAAGATGCAAGAATTAAGGAAACTTGCTCAAGAGATAAGGGTTGAAATACAACAAATTAAGCAGGAAAAGAAAGGCGCAAAAAAAGAGGAAAAATCAGAGTAATTTATTTTTAGAGGGGCACAAAAGTGCCCCTTTTTAGATAAGTGTAATGTATGTTATTTCGGGCGGACAATTTAACCGTAAAGGTAAACCAACAACTCCAACACCGCGAGAAACATAGAGATAAGAGTCTCCGAGTTTGTAAAGTCCCGCTACAAATTTTGAGACGAGCGAGGCAGGTGCTATATATGTATCATCAATCTTTGCAAATACAATTTGCCCGCCGTGAGTATGCCCGGAAACAGTTAGTTCAATTTGATTTTTTGCGAATTTGGGGAAATCATAAGGTTTGTGGGAAAGAAGAATTTTAATTTTATCTCTCTCAACGCCTTTCATTGCTTTATCAAGGTCTGCACCGTAGCGTAGGTCATCAATCCCAATTATGAAGATCTTTTGTCCGTTTATTTCAATTTTTTCATGTTCATTTCTTAAAACTCTTATTCCATTTTCTTCCATTAATTTTGCGATTTTCTGCGGTTGTCTTGGGATATATTCATGATTTCCGAGGACTGCGAAAACGCCGTGTTTTGCTTTCAAGTTTTTAAAAACATCCACAAACGGATAAATCTCATCCATCTCTGATGTTATGAAATCGCCAGCCAAAAAGACAAAGTCAAGATTTAGAGAATTCAGCGTTTGAAGATACGGACGCATATCTTCTTCGGACATAAAGATCCCAGAGTGAACATCACTTATCAATCCTATAGTTAATCCCTTCAATTCTTCAGGAAGATTTCGGATTTTTACCTTGACTTTTTCAACCTTGAAATCGCTTCTTGTTATTGCTCCGATTGTTGAGCCAGTGAAAGCATATGCGGTGATTCCGAGAAAAGCTGTTTGTAGAAATTTTCGCCTTGATCTATTTAATTTCTGCATATGATTCATTGGTAATTTTTTTGAGATCGCTTTGAACAGTAGAGAAATTAACTTTAAACTCATCAACACGATAAATATGAAAATAGTTGCACCTTGCCATATCGCAAGTGGATATAGAAGCAGCGGGGAGCTTGTAATTATTTGTTGTTTCAAAATTCTGCTTATAAAAAGTAGAATGACTGGTAAATTGAAAATGATGAAAAGCGGTGGAATAAGTTTTGAAAATTTGCCAAGGCTCGTTGTCGCTATGTAAAGTGTGAGCTGTCTATATAGATAATATTGAATTCCGAAGATGAATAAGAGCATAAAAATTGCAAAGAAAAGCATGATGAAGCCATTCCATTGTTTTTAGTTAGAATTTAGAAATTGGAAAAGTTAGTTCAAAATTTTGATTTGCATTCTTTTTGGAAATTTTTTATATTTTAAGCGGAAATTAAGGGCAGGTAGCTCAGTCGGTAGAGCAACGGCCTGAAAAGCCGTGTGTCCGCGGTTCGATTCCGCGCCTGCCCACTTTTTATTTTTATACGGGGGAATCAAAGAACACTTTTAACTCTGTGATTTTGAGTATTGATAAAAATTTTAGCCCTTCTTATCTTATATGGTGTGGTTAAAAAAATTAATTAGGAAATTTTTATGACCGCTACAAAGTTCTTAACAATTTTATTAATCTCATCTTTAGCCTTTTCCTTTTGTATTGCCCAGGAAGAAGGTTTTAAACCTTCGGAAAAATACTTTGCGCGGACAATTGCTTATTATGACAATGCTGTTATCATAGGTGAGGTCTTAAGACCTCCTTCCGAAAAAAACAGAAGATATTTTGCATCATTAATTGAAAAACAAATTAAACTACCGAGATTTTATTGGGAGAGTTTGCCAGATGAGATAGTTTCAAAGTTCAATGATATCGTCAAGGAAAAAAATTACAAGTCCGTGGATGAACTTAATCAAGATGTTGAAATTTACCTTGCTCCAGAGATTGTAAAGATACTTGACATCAACAAGGAAATTCGTGCTCTTTCGCTTGTTACTGAAGCTGAAAGATACTGCTTCTTCGCAACGTAAGCAAAATCGCTCGGGTTCTCTGCTGTATAAGTGGAACGAGTTATGAATTCAGGTTATGTTGTCGTTCCGTTTATTGAGAAATATCATGCAATGAGAGATACTATCATAGTAACCGAGAAGAACAAAAACGATGAAAGAAGGATCAAAGTCCCAGTAGTAAGAGTTACATTACAGGGTGGTTTAACATTTTTTAGGGTTATTTTCAAAGAAAATCAATACTTTGTTAAGCCAGAGTTTGCAGTTGTTCCAAAAGAGGAGGGAAAATCATTTTTTGAGATAAAGGGTGGAGATATTTCTGCTGCTGAGGATTCTGCGTTTATGAAGTCAGCATTTGATGTCGTGATGAACTTTGAACTTACAATTAGAAACATTTTCAGATTATACACTCCGATCGCAGAAGTTGATATTAATAGCGTTAGTTTTCCGCTTGGTAAGAGGGAAGGGATCGGAATTGATGATGGATTTGATGTGGTTGAGATGGTAGAACAGCCAGATGGGACGATTAAGCCTAAAAATGTTGGGTTTGTGCGTGTTATAAAAGTTGCGGATAATACAGCGAGAAATGAGTTTACTCGGGCTCAGATAATAATCGGTGGATTACTTTGGGGTAAAATTGAGCGTGGAATGATGGTGGTTGAGCGACCGAGATTTCCAGTTGATTTTATATTTGGTGGATTTATGGCACCAGTTAAGATTCAAACCGGCAAATTTAAGTTAAACGAGAGTCGGGTAGCAAATGATACCTTGGAAATAAAATCACACGGCAGATTTTCATATCTTGGATGGCTTAATATAAACTTAAACACCGGAAGAATATCGGGTTCGCAAGTATCACAACTTTGGTTTATTTTCGGCGGAGGCGTAGGTGTAATGCCAATTGAAGCAAGATTTTTTGGAGAGGAGGTAGAAGGTGCGATTTTTGGTTCTTTTAATATGGGTTTATTGAAAAAATTTTATTTTAGAAGGCTAGCATTTTTAGTTGAATCAGGCGTAGGTTTGTCAAACTTTAAATTTTCAATAGAGAAGAAGGGGACGGACACAGTTAAATATGCTTTGAGCCCAAGACGATGGTTCTGGAACGGTAGTGTTGGGGCAGGTTTAGAATTGGTTTTAAATCCTGATGTTAACTTAGGAGGCAGGGTGCGTTATCAAATAACCTCTGAAACGAATGAATGGACATATTTAAGAAAAGTTAGAGGTAAGGATGAAAGAAAAAAGATGAAACTTGGCAATGTAAATCTATCGGGTTTTGGTTTTCAACTTTATCTTAACATAAGCATAAAAAACTTCGCAAAGGTTAAAAGATTTGATTGAAGATGAAAGTTTTTTCAGTTTTATAACTTGTTTCGTTTAATTTAGCACGGGAATTTTATCGTTCTTGGTCAATTTGTAAAGTTTTGATTGTGTCAATGTTTTTTAAAATCAAAGAATTAAAACTTATGAAAGTATTTCTCCTGCTGATCATAGGATTATTTTTTCTTTCCTGTGCTTCCGTGGATGGAACTGTTGAGTTGGGACTCAACAAAATTTCAGTAGAGAACATTCAGAAAAATATATCTTTTCTCGCCTCGGATTCTTTAAAAGGTAGAAACACGCCAAGTCCCGAACTTGATATCGCTGCTGAATTTATTGCACAGAAGTTTAGGGAATATGGTTTAAAACCTATCAACGGAAGCTATTTTCAAAGGGTTGAATTTGTTAGGGTTGACCTTGGAGATGTTAATAATTTTGTCCTTTTAAAAAATGGAGAGAGGATAAACTTTGAGATAGGGACTGATTTTGTTCCATATAATTTTGGCGAAGGTGAGATTGAAGCGGGGATTGTGTTCGCGGGATATGGGATAACGGCGAAAGAATATGGATATGATGATTATCAAGGAATAGATGTAAGGGGTAAAATTGTGGTTGTGTTAAGAGATGAACCACAAGAAATGGATACATCAAGTATCTTTAATGGTGCTCGTCCGACGAGATATTCTTTCCCGAGGTATAAAGTTCAAAACGCGCTTGAACACGGCGCGGTTGGTGTTATAATTTTACCAGATCCATTGAATCACATGATATTAAAACCGCGAGGTCATGCTTGGCCAAGGCTCTTTAGGAGTTTACCTCAAACCTCTTTACCAATTCAACTTGCGTATTTACAAAGGGGTTCTATCCCAGCGGTTGAATCTGGTGAAAGATTCATCAATGAAGTTTTCGGTGATGTTCAAGTTTTGAAAGACATACAAAGATCAATTGATGAAACATTGAAGCCAAGATCTTTTGAGATTGAAAATGTGAGAATAAAAATCAATATAGATTTCGCAAAGGAATATGTCTATGCAAATAATGTAGTTGGATTTGTTGAAGGAAGCGATAAAAAACTAAAAGATGAGATTATAATTGTTGGAGCACATTATGACCATGTTGGATATTTTTCACCGTCTGTGATGGGTTCCGCCGAAAAAGACAGCATCTATAATGGAGCTGATGATAATGCCTCTGGAACTGTGGGAATGATGGAAGTAGCGAGGGCTTTTGGACTAAGTAGGACTAAGCCCAGAAGAAGCATTCTTTTCATTGCTTTTTGTGGGGAAGAAAAAGGACTTCTCGGTTCAAGGTTTTATGTTGATAATCCACTTTTCCCAATTGAGAAAACAATTGCGATGGTGAACCTTGATATGATAGGGCGTAATTCAATTGATAGTTTGATATTGATCGGATGGAGTTATAGTGATGATATGAGAAAGTTGGTTGAGGAGGAAAACAAAGCGATTGGATTTAAGTTTTCTTACAACGGTGAAAGGGATTTCTCAAGGAGTGATCAAGCAAGTTTTGCAAGGAAGGGTATCCCTGTAATCTTCTTTCATTCGGGGGAGCACCAAGATTACCATAAGGTAAGTGATGAGGTTGCTAAAATTAATTTTGCAAAAATTGAAAGGGTCGCAAAGCTTTGTTATCGGGTGGTTTATAAACTAGCAAATTCGGAGCTTAAGCCAAAGTTAAATGAGATCCGACCTTCAGATTAACTTGTTTTGTAATTAGATTTTATTTTTATAATTTTACCAAGATTTAGGCGCGATTGAGGTTCTCTTTAAAAGAAAATGAAAAGTTCGGTTATTAAAAACAGATTGTAAAACAAAGTGTTTTTCGGAGTTAGATTAGCGAGCCAGATTTTGAATTTTATTTTTTCTTTCTTTCCAATTGCGACTTTGCTATATCTTGCATACAAAATTTGGGAGAGGAAAAGAACTCCATCGGGCTTTTTTCAACTTTTTCTATCTCTTATTTTGACATTTGTTTCATCTTTCCAAACTTTTATCCTTGTTTTGTTCTTTGATTATCTTTACGATTATGAAGCAACGATCGCAACGATTGTTTTTTCGGCAGGGCTCGTGTTTGCTTTAAGTGGAATTAGCAAAATTGCTGATAATTTATCACAGAATTTAAATGAAGAGATAAAAAAGATCATTAAATGGATTCTTTTCCTTTCCTTAGTTTTTATACTCATCTACTATGTTCCAGTTTACTTTAAAATTCAACGAACTTTTATCTGGAAGGTTGGGGCTCTTTTTTATATTTTGAGCCATATCATGCTTTGGGGGATATTTACATCAATCGCAGAGATCGCAGCACTTGTTGAAGAGATGAAAAATAAACGCAATGTTTTGAGAGTTTTAAGTTTTTATTTTCTCGTTGAACCGTTGATTTATCTTACGCTTGTTACATTTAATGTTTTACCTTCCTGGCTTTTCACAGCAAGGACTATAATGGCAGTGATAAGTGCTGGAATCGCGCTTTATGTTGTTTTTTTCACAACCGTTTTTACATTAAAATTTCTAAATAAAATCATTTCTGGTGTTGAAAGAGCTTATGAGGGAAGGATAAAACTTATTTCATTGCGGAAGATAAGATCCTTCGTTTTCACATCTTTGCCCTTTATTGGTGTTCTTTTGTTTTTGCAAGCACTTTTGATAAAAACATATATTGAGTTTGAAGTCAAAGGGTACGCGAATGATAAAGTGAGTCTTCTGAAAAGCATTGCAAATAGTGTAGAGTTTGAAGTCAAAAATACTTATAAAATTCTTGAGGAACTTTCAAAGGATAAAGATATCGTTGAAATCAATACCCCGATGCTTCATCAAAAATATGAAGGAGTTTTTCCCAGATTTCCTAATTACATAAGAAATGTTAGCAGAATTGATGAAAAAGGGGTTTTGAGATATACATATCCAGTTGATCTGAAAGTAATTGGTCTTGATGTGAGTTATCAGGAGCACAATAAGAAGTTTTTGATGTTGAAAAAGCCGATCGTTGGTTCGGTTTTCAGAGCGGTTCAGGGTTACGATGCGGTTGCAATTGCATTTCCAGTTTTTGATTCTATGGGGAAGTTTAGAGGTGGGGTTTCGTGTTTAATTGATGTCAATAGAATGCTTGAGCATTTCATAGAGATAACTGGAGGTGGGTTGGATGAGTTTTTAGTTTTCAATGTTAACTCCGGTTCTGTTCTTTTCGCAAAGAATTTAGAATTCATTGGAGTTGATTTTTACAATGCTTTAAATAAACTTGTCCGCTCAGATGTTAAAGCGATAGTTATGGAACGGATCAATCAATCTTCTTCTGATGGTTTTGTCATTTCCGGAAGACATAAGTGGTTGAGAAAATTAAACTTTGCCTTTTCATTTGCGAAAGTTGAACTTCTTGATAATCCGACGGAAACATGGGCAATTGTAAATCTGCTTGACGAGGAAAATCTTTTAACAAGATTTGGGTATCATTTGAGAATATATGTTATTTTATTTATTGGTTCGCTTTTGATTTTGGGTTATTTGCTTTTTGTTTATTTCAACTCCGTTAAATACAGCTTTGACCTTGAAGAAGAACTTAATCAGAGAACGAAGGAAATTTTTGATTCAGAGCGCAAATATAAAGAGCTCGCGGATAATCCGCTTGCCGGGTTGGCTATTTATAATCAGGATGCTTTCATATTTGTTAATAGAAAATTATGTGAAATTTTTGGGTATGAAATGGACGAGTTTTTAAAACTTACACCTTTTGATATAATTCATCAAGATGATAGGGATAAATGGATTGAAAGAACTATGAAAATGTTGCGCGGTGAATTTGCCCCTGAGAAGGCATCATATAGAGGAATAAAGAGGGATGGAAGCGTCGCTTATCTTACATGTTATTCCAAGTTGGTGTATCACGAGGGGAAGCCTGCTGTTCAAACTGTTATCCTTGATACGACAAAGGAAAAGTTGCAAGAAGATATGTTGAGACATTTGCAGAGGGTTGAATCAATTGGAACATTTACGATGGGGATGGCACACGATTTTAACAACATACTACAGGTAATCGTTGCTTCTGCGCAGATGATAGATATTAAATCTCAAAAAGGCGAGTTAAAAAGTGAAGATTTGAAAAAATATATTGATAACATCATCACGATATCAAATCGCGGGGCTGAACTTATAAAGCGTTTGAAGATTTTTGTGCGTAAAGAGATACCAAGCGCGGAAGTTCTTGAATTTGAGCAAGTGGTACTAAACACGGTTGAGATTTTGAAATCGGTATTTCCAAAGTTTATTGAGATTGAGGTCAAATTGAATACAAAGGATACCAAAGTTTATGGGTCAAGAACGGAAATTCAACAAGCTTTGTTAAACATTGCAATAAACGCCAAGGACGCAATAGTTGAAAAAAGAGAAAAAGGTTTACTTGATGGAGGTGGGATGATAACGATTGAAACTGGAATTAAAGATGTTTCATTTGAGGATTCCGAGATTTTAAAAGTAAATCCGGGTAGGTATGTTTGTGTCGCTGTGACTGATAATGGTATTGGAATGGATGAAAACGTAAAAACGCGAATCTTTGAACCATTCTTCACAACGAAAAGACCTGAAATTGGCACTGGACTTGGAATGGCAACTGTATTTGGAATTGTGACATCACATAGTGGATACATCACGGTTGATTCAAAACCGGGAGAAGGAACAAGGGTTGAATTTTGTCTTCCAGTGATTGGAATTGAAAAATCTCCAGAGAAAATTACAACTGAAATTCTTTCTAAAGAAAAAGCGCTCCAAAGAAGTGCTACCTTGATTATTTCTGAAAATGATGAATTAAGAAAAAAATTAAAGAAAATTTTGGAAAGTGCTGGATTTGAGGTCCTATGTTCAGATGACAGAGTTCTAGCTGTCAAAATGTTGAGCGAAAATTTGGATAAAATTGATTTGATCCTTATAAATTCAAAAACGCCGAGGATAAAGTTAAAAGATACTATTGCTGAGTTGAAAATTCTGAAGCCGGAGGTTAAAATTGTCTTGCTTTACTCAACACCTGAAACATTGGAAATTGAAGGAGTTGAAGTTCTTGAGAAACCCGAGGAGGAAATTGAGAGTATCATAAGAATTTTCAATAAAAGCGAAACATGAGATCTTTTTTGCCGTTTTATGAAGATTTTTGATTTTGAAATACCTGAATGTAAAAACTTTACTGGTTATAAGCCTTGTTATCCATATTCAAAATGTTACGAACAAGGTTGCATTGACCCTAAACCTTTTGGTGTTAAAATTTTGATAATCAACCTTGATGCAATGGGCAATGTCCTCTTGACTACATCCATTCTTCCTGCTATAAAGAGAAAATACCCACAAAGCACGATCTATTGGTTAACCCTTAAAAATACTCATCTTTTGCTTGAGAACAATCCATATCTTGATGAGGTTTTTGTTTGGGATCCCGAAACATGGCTTGTGCTTGAAAATATGAAGTTTGATATAATAATGAATGTTGATAAGTCAAGAAGGGCAACTGCTTTAACTATGAAATTAAAAGCAGATAAAAAACTTGGCTATGGTATGAATGAGCATGGGCAGATAATACCTTTAAGTGAATCCGCAAGCTATGATTATAAGTTGGGACTTGATGACGAGTTAAAGTTTAGGAGAAATCAAAAAACGAGGCAAGAGATCTTGTGTGAGATGTTTGAATTGGACTATAAACGAGATGAATATGTTCTCGTTTTGAGCGAAGAAGAAAAAAAATTCTCGGAAGAGTATAAGAAAAAAGTTGGGATAAAAAGCGGTGAGCTTGTTGTTGGATTTAACACTGGATGTTCCCCTTTATACCCGAATAAAAAAATGACAATTGAACAGCATGTTGAATTGATAAGGCGTTTTTCAAAATATGACGATTTAAAGCTTGTTTTACTTGGTGGACCTGAAGATACGAAGCGAAACGAAGAGATATTTAATCGCGCGATTCAGATTGACGGAGTTGCTGGTAAACTCATCAACACTCCAACGACCGAAGGAATTAGACGAGGAATTTGCTATGAAAACATTTGCGATGTTGTTATAACTGGCGATTCGTATGGGATGCATCTTGCTATTGCTTTAAAAAAGTTCGTAATCGCGTGGTTTGGATTAAGTTCGTGGGTTGAAATTGATCTTTATGATAGAGGTGTTAAGTTAATACCAGAAGGACTTGAATGTGCACCGTGTTGGAAAAAAGTTTGTCCGTATAATCTTGAATGCATAAAGATGATTGATCTTGATAAAATTGAACAAGTGGTTTTAAGTTACAGAAAGGAATTTCTTGACGCTCGGGCTGAAAGGAATAAAGTTGAAAAGGTTTCTAAAATTTAGTAAATTTTTATTGCGGTCGGTCGTGTGTTCTTTTAAAATTTAGATTTAAGCAATTGCTATATCACCAAGAATCTTGAATCTGGCAAAAATGTAAGTTTTCTTGAAGATTTTTCAGAGTTAAATTTTAGTAAAAAGCTCGGGACGTAGCGCAGCCTGGTTAGCGCACTACCTTGGGGTGGTAGGGGTCGCGGGTTCGAATCCCGCCGTCCCGACTTTTTATGTTAAGTAAAAGACAAAATTGAAAAACTTTTGTGTCATACTTTGTTTACATACTTAAAAGTTTGAAAGACGACAATTTTTATATAGGACATACAAGGGATATAAGCAAAAGATTAAATCAACATAATTCTGGTAAGGTTAAGGCTACAAAAGGAAGAAGACCATTAAAGTTGATATATGTTGAGAAATTTGAAACCCGAAGTGAAGCTTTCAAGAGAGAAAAGTTTTTGAAAAGTCCCGCAGGTTATTTTGAGAAAATGGATATTATTGCTAAGTTTGGCAATTGAAACTCGGTTGTTCTTTTAAAACTCGGGACATAGCGCAGCCTGGTTAGCGTCCCGAAGGGAGTCCTTAGGACCACTACCTTGGGGTGGTAGGGGTCGCGGGTTCTCCCGAAGGGACTCCTTTGGAGGAATTCCGCCGTCCCGACTTTTTATTTAAAATTCCGAAGCACATAAAGATTTTATAACTTTTTAAAATCCTCCCTAAAGCACCTGCCTTTAAATAGATCGGGGTAAAATTTAACGCTTTTAAAGCCTATGGATATAGTCATTGGCTCACTAAAAAATATATTTGACGATGCTTTAATTGCTGCATCAACTGACGAACCGGTTTTGATACTTGGTGAAACTGGAACGGGGAAGGAAGTTTTAGCAAGATTTATTCATCAAAACTCAAGTAGAAAAGACAAAATTTTCATACCTATAAATTGCGCTGCCATTCCTTCAAATCTTCTTGAAAGTGAACTTTTTGGATACAAAAAGGGAGCATTCACTGGGGCAGATAAGGATAAAAAAGGAATTCTTGAAGAAGCGGATGGTGGAACGGTTTTTCTTGATGAGATCGGAGAGTTACCGATTGAATCCCAAGTTAAAATTTTGAGAGCAATAGAAGAAAAAGAGATAATTCCCATTGGTGACACAAAACCTAAACACGTTGATGTTCGTTTTATCGCTTCAACGAATGTTGATTTAAAATCAAAAGTTGAGAAAGGTGAATTCAGGAAGGATTTATACTATAGACTTTCTGTTTTTGTGTATAAGCTTCCACCGTTGAGAGAAAGAATTTACGATTTGCCTGATTTCGTTAGATATTTTATTCAGTCATCAGGAAAAAATGTCAAGGTTGATCCAGCGGTGATGGAGATTTTCTTTTGTTATCCTTGGCCAGGTAATATACGAGAATTGCGAAGCGTTATAGTTTATTCACTCGCAAAGTCAAATGGTTCTGATATTAAGATTGAAAATTTACCTGATTATTTGATTAATTTCTGTAAGCATCCTAAAGTTTTAAGAAGCAGTAACGCCAGGGAAAAACTTGAATGCTTTGAAGCATATTTAATCTCTGAAACAATGAAGGAACATCCAGAGCCAAAAGAGGCGGCGAATTTTCTTGGAATAAGTTTGAGGACATTCTATCGGAAATTAAAGAAATATAAAATCAACCTTCCGAAATAGCCTACTTTGTCAATCTTGGCAAAATTTTGATTTTATGATTGTCAAATCTGGCAAATTCCCCTCTTTAATTTTTTATTTTTCAAGTTTTTTGAATGGCACGATTGTTGGATAATATTTTCTTCAGAGGTGAAAATTTAACTTTGGAGGCGAAGTGATGAAGAGAGTTTTCATTGAACCGGCCAAATGCACAGGTTGTAAGAGTTGCGAAATAGCCTGTGCAATTGAGCATTCAGTTTCAAAGGATCTTTACAAAGCAATTTTTGAGGAACCACATCCACCAAGATTTAACACTGTTTTGAAGTTTGATGGTTTTATGGCTTCTTTGCGATGCAATCACTGTGATGACGCACCGTGCGTTGCTATTTGTCCGACATCAGCAATTTATAGAGATAGTGAAACTGATCTTGTAGTTTATAATGATACTAAATGTATTGGTTGTTGGCAGTGCGCAATTGCCTGCCCGTTTGGTGCAATTTATCCGGATTTGGATCGGAAAGTTTCAAGAAAGTGCGATGGATGTAATGAAAGGATTAAAAGTGGGGGAATCCCAGCGTGTGTTGAAGCATGTCCGACAAATTCATTGATTTATACCGATGTTGTCACACTTGAACAATATAAAAAGATCTCAACGCTTTCGGCTCTTTCAAAGACAACAAAAACTTATATGGAGGTAATATAAAATGGCAGATATTTTAAAAGACAAAGAAAGAGTTTGGGAGAGCAAATCAAATAATTACGGTCTACTTCCAGAATCAAATATTGAACTTTTAAAGAAGGAAGCAAGAGAATCTAAAACAACATCTTTGCAAAGATTAGCTTTGCAAGAACCTCAATGTGGATTCGGTGAGCTTGGAGTTTGTTGTAGGATGTGTTATATGGGTCCGTGTAGAATTGATGTTTTCAACGGAGGGCCAAGGGTTGGAGTTTGTGGTGCAACTGCTGATGTTATAGTTGCGAGGAATTTGTTAAGGGAAACAGTTGGTGGGGCAGCTGCTCACACGGAACATGCAATGGATATTGCAGAAGTTCTCAAAGAAGTTGCTGAGGGCAAAATTTCAACTTATACAATCAAGGATGAGGAAAAACTTAAAAGAGTTGCGGAAAACCTTGGAATAAAAACAGAGGGAAAAGATATAAAAGAGATAGCGAAAGAGGTTGCTGAAATATCACTTGAGGATTTCCGACGGCTTGAGAAGGAGCCAGCGGTATGGCTTAAGGCTTATACTCCAAAGTCAAGTTATGAACAACTTGAAAAGCTTGGAGTAATTCCACACAATGTTTGGCGTCCTATAATGAATGCGATGCATAGAACGAGCATGGGGAATGATGCTGACACAGTGAACATAATGCTTGCTGATTTACAAATGGGCTTGATAGACGGGCTTGGTTTAATCATGGCGACTGAACTTTCGGATGTTCTTTTTGGTACTCCTAAACCAATACATAGTTGGGCAAATCTTGCTGTTATAAAGCAAGATTTTGTCAATATTGCTGTGCATGGTCATAATCCGCTCCTTTCTGAGAAAATTGTTGAATGGGCAAATAAGTTGAACGATAAAGCTAAAGCCCTTGGAGCAAAAGGAATAAACATTGTTGGGGTTTGCTGCACAGGAAATGAGGTTTTAATGAGACATGGGGTTCCCATGGCTGGTAATGAATTTCAAGCGGAACTTGCAATCGCAACTGGTGCACTTGACGCAATGGTGGTTGATTATCAATGTGTATGGCCAATTTTGAGTGATGTTGCTTCATGTTATCATACAAAGCTTATTACAACAATTTCATTTGTGAAGATCCCAGGAGCGATTCATATTGAATATTCACCTGAAAAAGCTGATGAAATTGCTCAAAAGGTGATCGAAACCGCTCTTGAAGCTTATAAAAAAAGAGACCCAGCGAAAGTTTTCATACCTGATTCAGTAGAAGAAGTGGTAGCGGGATTCTCAGTTGAAGCGTTGATTGATATACTTAAAAAGATTAATCCGGAGGATCCGCTTAAACCATTGATTGATAACATTGTAAATGGGAATATATTTGGTGTTGTTGCAATAGTTGGTTGTCCAAATCCAAAGACAAGACGACTTGCTTTCACCGAAAGAATGATAAAGGGTTTGATAAAGAATAATGTTTTGGTTATTGTAACTGGTTGCACTGCACATATAGCTGGTCAATCGGGATTTTTGAATCCAAACAAGGTTGATTCGTTTGAAGTTGGGGAAGGGTTAAAACAAGTTTTAAAAGCGCTTGGGAATGTTGCTGGATTAAATAGTTTGCCTGTTGCAATTCACATGGGTTCTTGTGTAGATAATTCAAGAATTGGTTTCTTACTTAAAGCGTTGTCTGAAAAACTTGGTTTAAAGGTTTCAGATTTGCCTGTTGTTGCATCGGCTCCGGAGTTAATTTCTGAGAAAGCGATCTCAATTGGAACTTGGGCTTTAGCTCTTGGCGTAACAGTTCATGTTTGTCCACCGCCAAGGGTGCTTGGAGGTCCAAAAGTGACGGAGATATTAACGAAAGATTTAAAAACATTAACAGGCGGAGAAGCTTATGTTGAATGTGATCCAGAGCTTGCTGTTAAGGGAATACTTGATAGAATTAAGCAAAAGAGAATAGCCTTAAACTTGCCTATCCCTGAACTTGTTCTAGTTTAAAAATAAACTTGTTCACTTATGCCTTTTACAAAAGCGAGCGAAGAAGAAAGAGATAGGATTATAAAAGAGATACTTTCTGAAGTTCCAGAGGTTAATAGGAAAGTTGAGGAGGGAAGGAGGATAGTTATAACGGGTAAAGGCGGGGTTGGGAAAACAATAGTTTGTGCCGTGCTTTCTCATTTGTTTGCAGATGCTGGTTTTAATGTTCTTGCTGTTGATGAGGATCCACAGATGAATTTGCCATTTGCAATTGGTTTGCCCTTTGACAAAGCAAATGAAATAGTGCCACTAAACAAGCAGATTGATTATATTGAGGAAAAGACGGGAGCAAGACCAGGAAGTGGTTGGGGATTGTTTTTCAAGTTAAATCCAGATGTAAGCGATGTAGTTGAAAGATTTGGTGTGAAAGTCAAAGATAGGTTAAACCTTCTTGTTATGGGGACGGTAGCCCAGCCATCGGTGGGATGCGCTTGCCCTGAAAATGATTTGCTTCAAGCGGTGGTAAACTACATAAATTTGCGCAGGGGTGAGATCATCTTGATGGACACCGAGGCTGGGCTTGAACATTTCGGAAGAGCTATTGCAAAAGGATTTCACCACGCCATTATTATTTCAGAACCGAATTTTAATTCAATCTATGTGATGAGTCAAGCTGTTAAACTCGCAAAAGGGCTTGGGATCAAAAACCTTCATCTTGTTTTCAACAAAGTGAGAAATGATAGGAAGAAGGTTGAAGAATTACTTTCAACTTTTGATAGCGAACTAAACAAGTTGCCTGTTTATTTCTTGCCGTATGACGAAGAGATTTTAAAAGCGGAGCCATCTATTCTTCCAGTCCTTGAGAATAAAGAGTCGCTATTCGTTAGGTCGGTTCTTACGCTTTTCAAAAATCTATTGCAGGATTAAGTTATGGAAATTGTGATAATTGGAAATAGTATTGCTGGTGTTTCTGCCGTTCGTGAAATTAGAAAGTGGGATAAAAAAAGCTCAATAACTGTTATTTCCAAGGAGTCCCTTGATCCAACGATGCCGTATTATTCGCCCGTGGTTCTTCCTTATTACATAGAAGGCACTTTGTCAAAGGAAAATTTATTTTCAATTCGTGCAGATTTTTACAAGGAGATGAATGTAAAGTTAGTTCTTGGCGAAAGAGTCATTGGGGTTGAACCAAAAGAGAAAGTTGTTTTGACTGATAAGGGTAGATATTTCTATGATAAACTTTTGATAGCAAGTGGAGCTTCGCCACGAGTTTTGGATATTCCTGGAGCAAGGAATAAAAGAGTTTATGTTTTGCGAACATATGAAGATGCAGAAAAAATTAAGAAAGATAACTCAAAGGAAGTAGTTATTATCGGAGGTGGACCTGTTGGGGTTGAGTCAGCACTTGCACTTTTACATTTCAAGGAAAAAATAACAATAATTGAAATTGCACCTTACATATTAAATACCGTGTTTAGCAAAACCGTCTCTGAGATGATAGAAAATCAGCTTGTCAGCAATGGAATTGAGATTTTAAAAAATGAAGAACCACTTGAAATAACGGGCAATCCTGTTAAGTCGGTTAAAACTAATAAACGAAAGATAAAATGTTCATCTGTGATAATGGGCGTTGGTGTTGTGCCGAATACCGATTTCGTCAAAGATGTTTTGAAGCTCGGACCAAGAAATGGAATTATTGTTGACGAAAGGATGAAAACATCGGAACCGGATATTTATGCAGCTGGTGATTGTGTTGAGCTAAGAAGCTTGATTGATGAGACCATAAGACCTTTTCCAGTTTGGCCGAATGCCTATGAAACTGGTAAAGTTGCAGGTTCTAACATAGCAGGTTGTGATATGACTTATGAGGGTGGAGTAAGGGTTAACGCTTTAAATGTTTTTAATAAAATTTATTTTTCAATTGGAAATGTTTATGATGAAAGCAAGGCGTTGAGAAAGATAGAAAGAAACGGGGGAATTGAGATTTATTATTTTGAAGGTGAAAGGTTGATCGGCGTGGAGTTGGTTGGCGATGTTAAACCTGCCGGGCTAATAAAGCAGGTGATGAAAAGGAAAATTCAGTTTGACATAGATAAAATTGAAAGTTTGAACCAGCTTTTTGAAGTAATAGCACCTTTGCATAAGCCGAGTTTACTCTTTACAAAAAACTTCGTTTGAAACTTGAAAGTTAGCCTTTTTGAAAAAGTTGAAACGAAAGAATTTTCTATGCAAGAAGTTGATAGCATTTTAAAATTTCAAGATGAATTGAGAAAAAGAGGAAACTATAGCTTCTTCTGCGAGAAAGTATTTATTGACATCTTGAAAGAGATCCAAACATCTGGAACTTTGTTTGGTAGAGTTGCATATCTTGATGAAGAAATTGTTGGTTTTATTTTTGGTGATACGCAACCGAAGTGGTATCGAGGTCGTGAATGTGCTTGGTTAATTGCTATCGTTGTTCATCCCGATTACAGACGGCAAGGGATCGGCAAGCGACTTCTTGTTGAATTTCTTGACAAGGTGAGAGAGCTTGGATTGAAAAAGATTTGCACTGTTGCTGAATTTACCGACGAAGAGACTTTATCCTTTTTGCAGAAAATGGGATTTAAAAGAGGGAAATTTGTTCAATTGGAAAAACAAATATAGGGAGGTTTAAAAATGGAGAGGCAAGAAACATTCTATGAAGCGGTGAGAAGAAATGGTATCTCAAGGCGTGATTTTTTGAGGTTTTGTCTTTTGACAACCGCATATCTTGGGCTTGAGGCAAGTATGTTTTCAAAAGTTGTTCGCGCCCTTGAATCAAAACCGCGTCTGCCGGTTTTCTGGCTTAACTTTGCAGCTTGTACATGTTGCACTGAATCATTGATAAAGTCATCGCATCCTTTGATTACCGATGTAATTTTGAGTATTATATCTCTTGATTATATGGAGACAATTCAAGCTGCAGCTGGTCATCAGGCGGAGGAAATCGTTTGGGAGGGGATCAAGAAAAATTTTGGAAACTATGTCCTCGCGGTGGAAGGTTCAGTTCCAACCAAAGACGGGGGAATTTATTGTACTGTTGGCGGGATGACAGCGCTTGAATATCTAAGAAAAGCGTCTCAAGGAGCTAAAGCAATAATTTCAGTTGGTTCTTGTTCATCGTTTGGATGTGTGACAACAGCTCATCCGAATCCAACTGGTTGTAAACCAATTTATAAGTTAATTACTGATAAACCTGTTGTAAATATCCCAGGTTGCCCGCCAATAGCTGAGGTAATTGTTGGAACAATAGTTCATCTTTTAACATTTGATACGCTTCCAGAGCTTGATTCTTTAAGGAGACCTAAAGTTTTTTATGGCCAAAGAATTCACGACAAGTGTTATCGTAGGGCTTTCTTTGACGCTGGTATGTTTGTTGAAAAGTTTGATGATGAAGGAGCAAGGAAAGGTTGGTGTCTATATAAAGTTGGATGTAGAGGACCTGTAGCCTACAATGCCTGTTCTGTCGTGAAGTGGAATGAAGGGACAAGTTTTCCGATTCAATCTGGTCATCCTTGTATTGGATGTTCAGAGCCAGATTACTGGGATAAGAGACCTCTTTATCAGCATGTTGCTGATGTCCCATTGCCAGGATTTGCAACAGCCGATGATATTGGCAAGGGGTTTGCAATAGGCGTTGCAGTTGCAACTGGAGCTCATCTTGTGGCATCAATTGTTAAGAAAGCGGTGCAAAAATCAAAGGAATCAAAAGAAGGAAAAGTTGAAGAAAAGAAACAAAAGGAGGAATGAAAAATGGCACAAAGAGTTGTAATAGATCCAATGACCCGAATTGAGGGTCACCTCAGAGTGCAAGCGATAGTTGATGGAAATGTTGTAAAAGACGCATCCTGCACAAGCGCTCTTTTCAGAGGAATTGAGATAATTTTGCGTGATAGAGATCCGCGTGAAGCGTGGGCAATTGCAGAAAGAATTTGTGGCGTCTGCACTCTTGTCCATGCTGTTACATCTGTTAGAGCGGTTGAAGATGCTTTAAAGATAAGAATACCGAAGAATGCAAACTTGATAAGAAATATAATGATTGCTACGCTTTATATTCACGATCATGTGGTTCATTTTTATCATCTTCATGCTCTTGATTGGGTTGATGTTGTTTCAGCTTTAAAAGCCAATCCGAAGGCAACCGCAGAACTTGCTCAAAAAATTTCAAACTGGCCAAAGTCATCAGTTGGATATTTCACAGATGTTCAGAATCGCTTGAAAAAGTTTGTTGAATCAGGTCAGCTCGGAATTTTTGCAAATGCGTATTGGGGTCATCCTGGATATAAACTCCCACCAGAAGCGAATCTTTTAGCAGTTGCTCACTATATTGAAGCTTTGAACTGGCAGAAGGAAATTGTGAAAATTCACGCTGTATTTGGTGGAAAGAATCCGCATCCGAATCTTATTGTTGGAGGAATGCCTTGCTCAATCAACTTAAATCATCCAGACGCAATTAATGTTGATAAACTTGCGCTTGTTAAATCAAAAATTGAGGAAGCTGAGCAGATAGTTGAACAACTTTATTATCCAGATTTGCTTGCTATAATGTCGTTCTACAAAGAATGGGCGAAGTGGGGTGGAGGTGTAAGCAAAAAAGGAGTCCTTGATTATGGTGAATTTCCGGAAGATACCGGTGATATACACACTATTTTGAAAACGAACAGATGGAAAGGTGGTGTAGTTCTTGATGGAAACTTAAATGAGGTTCATGAAGTTGATCCAACCGATCCTGAACAAATTCAAGAGTATGTCGCTTATTCTTGGTATGACTATTCAAAAGGTGATAAAATTGCATTTCATCCTTGGGATGGTGAGACAAATCCAAAATATACTGGGCCGACTCCGCCTTGGGAATTTCTTGATATGGATAAAAAGTATTCATGGATGAAAGCACCGCGCTGGCGTGGGAAACCAATGGAAGGTGGACCTCTTGCGAGAACTATAATTGCGCTTGCACATAAAGATGAAGAAGTTAAATTCTATGTTGATGAAGCTTTAAAAAAACTCGGGCTTCCGTTTGATGCTATGTATTCAACACTTGGTAGAACTATTGCGAGGGGAATTGAGACGAGAAGATCAGTAACTATATTGAAAAAACTTTACGATGAACTTATAGCAAATATCAAAGCAGGTGACTATCAAACCGCAAATATGGAGAAATGGGAACCTGAAAAATGGCCAAAAGGCGAAATTAAAGGAGTCGGAACTTACGCAGCACCTCGTGGAGCACTCGCACATTGGGTCAAAATCAAAGATGGCAAAATTACAAATTATCAAGCTGTGGTTGCGACAACTTGGAATGGTTCGCCGCGTGATGCTATGGGTCAGCGCGGTCCTATGGAAGAAGCTTTAGTCGGTGTGCCGATTGTTGATCCGCATAAGCCACTTGAAATTTTAAGAGTTATTCACTCGTTTGATCCTTGCCTTGCTTGTTCAACGCATGTTTTAGATGTAAATGGTAATGAGATAACTAAAGTTGAAATTTTATAAAAACAAACGAGGTGAAACCATGCGAGCAAATCAAGTATATAGAGTTGAAACTGAGTGTGTTACAAGATATTATGTTTGGGATGCCGTTGTCAGAATAAGCCATTGGCTTAATGTTATTGTGCTGGGGATTTTGATTTTCACAGGTTTTTACATCAGCACACCTTTTTATAGACCAACTGCTGATGAACCATTTGGTGCAAGCGTAATGGCAACGATGAAAAATTTACACTTTTTATCTGCAATTATCTTTACTTTGAATGGGTTATTTCGTGCATATTGGTTCTTCGCTGGTAATACATATCGTCAGTGGTTTAGGTTTCACATTTGGAAGGCTGACTTCTGGAAAGAAGCATGGTGGAAGCTGAAAGATTATGTGACATTGAGATATACTGATTATGAGCTTCACACTCTCGGTCATAACACGCTTGCGACATTGATCTATGTCCTTATCTTTTTTGCTGCATCTGTTCAGGGATTAACTGGTTTTGCGATGGCAGGGAAAATCAATCCAGGTGGATTTTTTGATACGCTGTTTGGATGGGTCATACCCTTATTTGGTGGTGAAGCAAATGTCAGAATGATACATAAATTGATAATGTGGGGAATAATTGGATTTATGATTCATCACATAAGTTTTGTGATTTATCTTGAAGTTTTTCGCGAAAAGGGAATGCTTTCATCTATGATAACTGGGTTAAAAACAAGACCTCTTGGTTGGGAGCCAATTGAAAAACCGTGGGAGAAAAAAGAAAAATGAAAATTTGTGTCCTCGGCGTGGGAAATCCATTGCTCGGTGATGATGGCTTTGGAATTGAAGTTGTAAAAAAATTAAAAAATGAAATTGGGGAGTCACCAGATATTGAAATTATTGATGGTGGCTCCCTTGGTATTTATCTTCTGCCCTATCTTGAAGATAAAACACATCTTATCGTCGTTGATATAATTAACTTCGGTGGAAAACCAGGGGAAATTGTAAAACTAAAACTTGATGAAATCCCTGCTTTCCTCGGATTAAAAGTATCGGAACATCAGATAACATTTCATGAGGTCATTGCTTTGATGAATTTTCTTGAAGTTAAACCTGTTGAAGGTTTTTTAATAGGTGTCCAACCAAAGAGAAGCGAATGGGGCGAGAAAATTAGCAACGAAGTTGAAGAGGCAATTGATATAGTGGTAAGCGAAGTTAAAAAACAAATAGAAATATGGAAATGCAATCAAACTTAATAAATGCGTTTTATCTCCTGAACGAGATTAAACATGCTCTAATTGAGCTTAAAGATAAAGGCGTGGCAAAGACGATAAACTTGAGTAATTTTCCTCTTTCTTATGAAGAAGCAAGTTTTCTTGATGAAACGCTCGGCAGAGGTAAAATCAAAATCATCTATGAGGGTTCGGAATTAACGGTCTGGCAAGAGAGCAAAATCGCGGGCGTTTGGTGGGGAGAATATAGAAATTCAAATGGGAAAATAGTTTTACGAACGATTGAAATCACTTTTTATCCTGAACTTGCTAAATCTCAAGTTGAAGATATTGAAGACGCAATAAAAGATCTTGAACAAATTCTTTCATCATCTCATCCATCCTACCTATGAACCTCCCTTAAAAATCAGGCTTGAGATAAACCACTTGCAATTATATGTCCTGTTAAATTATTTTAAAAATCAAGTTGAAACGAAAATAAACCTGGAGTAATTCAGTGAAATCAATCAAGATCCTCGCCCTTGCTACCTTTTTAACTATGTTAATTCATTCCGCTATCGCTCAGGTCAAAATCAATGGATTTTTACAGTATATGTATCGTGCCGATTTGAAAGAAAATAAAGTTGAAGGCAATTTCACTCCTGGAACTATGAACTTAAAATTTTCTGGTTCTTTAGATAAAAATGTCAGGTGGGAAGTCCAATTCGGGATCAAGGAAACCAGTTTTAACAAGTTTTTAAAAGATTATTACATAGAGATTGTTGATTTGTTTCCAAACATTAAAGGGCTCAAGTTCAGATTTGGTCAGTTTAAATATCTCTGGTCAGTTGAAAGAAATGAAAGCTCTTCTGATAGGAAGACAATTTTGCGCTCTCAGGTTGTCTCTGCTCTTGTTGCAGATAGAGACCGCGGGATTGAGATATCTTACTCTGGTATAGAAAGCTTGCATCTTGCGATTGGCTTATGGAATGGGGAGGTTGTTTTTAGAAATCATGGGACAATTTTTGAAACAATTGACTATACCAGAAACCTTGACGATTCAGACGCGAGAAAAGACATAGCTGGTTTCATAGGTTATGAGTTAAAATTTAACGATGAAAACTTCGTTGCTTTAAATGGTAGCTTTTTGTTTGGCTCAAACGGAAGAATGAACATAAGAGATAAAAAGAGATATGGACTTGGGGTTGACGCATTTTTTGTTAACAAAAACTTGCATTTTAGAAGTGAACTCGTTAGCGGAAATGACGACGAAATTAAAAAATTTGGTTATTATTTGCAGGTAAGTTATAGGTTTTTTGATTATTTTGAGCCAGTTTTTAAATATGAAATCTGGGATAATGATCTGAATGCGACAGGCGAAAGCAATTGGTTTACTTTTGGAATTTATTCAAAAATTCTCAAGAATGTCGTTTTTAGAGTTAATTATGTCAAGAAAGACGAAAAACCGATTGAGATAAGAAACGACGAGCTTATGTTTATGATACAGACCACATTTTGAACGGGCGCAAGTTTTAACATTTTGTAATGATTTTTGTCGCTCTGGTTAAATAGTCGCAAATACGCTTGGATTAGTGATTTTTTTGAGTTATATTTATGTGAAAAAACAACAAACAGGCTTGTATATGAAGTTAAATGTTAATGATTTAAGCCTTGAAATTGACATCAAGAAAACCAATCCAAACAAATTTGAAGTGAAAATAGGGGATAACCAGCACAAGGTTGAAATCCTCAACATCACAGATAATCAAATCACCATCCTGATAGGGAACAGGGTATTTACATTTAATTTCGCTCTAAGCGAGGATTCAATAATTTTAAGTGATTCGCTAAACGACTATCATTGTAAAGCTACAAGCAAATATCAAGAGATCATAAATTCCTACCGTAGCACCTCCTCCGGCGAAGCTAAAAAAGAAAAACTTCTCAAATCACCTATGCCCGGGTTGATAACAAAGATCTTTGTCAAGCCCGGGACAAAAATCAAAGTTGGCGATAAGCTCTTGATCCTTGAAGCGATGAAGATGGAGAACGAGATAAGAAGTGATTTAGATGGAGTGGTTGAAGAAGTTTTGGTTAATGAAGGAACCGCAGTAGAAAAAGGATCTTCACTTCTAAAAATTTCTACAAACTAAACAAAATACGGAGGACACATGCGATTTATTCTTTATTGGCTTATTATAGCCATAGTCTTTTCAAATTTTATATTCGCTGGTGGATTTCAAATTAATGAGCATGGCGCAAGAGCTACTGGAATGGGAGGTGCCTTTGTGACTTCATACGCTCCGATTAGTATTTTTTACAATCCAGCTGGTTTGGTTTATCTAAAGGGAACGAATTTATCAATTGGAACGACGCTTATATTCCCATCAGCAAGATTTCGTGGACCGTATCAGTTCAATACGACTGCAGAGACAAAAATGGTTAAACAAGTTTTTTATCCAAGCAATCTTTATTTGACACATACCTTTGATAATGGACTTGCATTTGGAATTGGGGTTTTTAATCCGTATGGGCTTGGTTCAAAATGGCCAGATAACTGGGTTGGTCGTGCTATAACTGTTGAATCCGATCTTAAAACATTTTACATCAATCCAACCGTTGCATACAAATTTTCAGAGGATCTTTCAATCGGTGCGGGGTTTAATTTTGTCTATAGCACTGTGACTTTGACGAGAAAAATTACAACATTCAATCCAGAAGTTGATGTCAAACTTTCTGGTGATGGAACAGGGATGGGATTCAATGTGGGTTGGTTATTGAAGCTTGATCCGGTTTCAGTTGGATTTTCTTATCGTTCGCAAGTCAAGGTTGATTTCTCAGGGACTGCTGATTTTAAAAAGCCAGCGGCTTTGAATGCTCTCTTACCGGGAGGAAATATAAAAACAAGCGTTGAAATGCCAGATATTGTTCTTGCAGGTGTTGGATTTTCAACCGAGAGCGTGACGCTTGAATTTGCATATCAATTTACGAGATGGTCGTTATATGATGTTGTTGAGATTGACTTTGAAAAAGAAACGACAGCCCAAAGGGATCAGAAACTTGAAAGATATTACAAGGATGCTTCAATTTACAGAGCAGGGCTTGAATATCGCTTTGAAAACATTGCGTTAAGAGGTGGAATTGCTTACGATCGGAATCCAATTAGCGACAAGTATCTTGAGCCATCTTTGCCAGATTCAGATAGATGGATATTTACAGTTGGCGCTGGATATACAATGGGCAATTTAACGATTGATCTTGGATATATGTTCGTTAGATTTAAACAGAGAGAAGTGATAGGGACGATCGTTGGATTTGACGGGGTTTATAATAGCAGTGCCCATCTTCTTGGCATAAACTTTTCTTATAAACTTTTTTAAACGAAAACTAAAAATGGGTTTTAAACCATGAGAAAAAACTTTAGGTTTCCAAAAATTCTCTCAATTGCTCTCGTTTTTATCATTGCTGTTATCTTTTATGCTTGTGAGGACTTTTCGGAAGTTGGAACTCCACCGACGCTTGGAACGCAAATTGATTTTTCAAGGGTTGTGGCAATCGGAAACTCAATTACAGCTGGATATCAAGATGGTGCATTGTTTGAGGGAGCGCAACAGTATTCTTATCCGAATTTGATAGTTCAGCAAATTAACAAAACCTTTGGAACAAACATCACATTCGTTCAACCGTTGATCGCTGAACCCGGATTTGGAACGAGATTGCGTCTGACTTCACTCACACCACTTCAAATTCAATCACAGCCTGTTACAGGTTCCCCAAGAAATTCAGCTCATGCTGCTCCATTTAATAATCTCGCTGTTCCCGGTGCAATCCTTTTTGATATGTTTGATACAACCGATTACACAGCAAAAGCAGGACCGCCAAGAAATAACCCATTTTTCCAAATTGTTTTGAGAAGCAGAACACTTGGACCAACGATGTTTCATCAAGCGAGAGCGTTGAACCCAACTTTTGTATTTTTCTGGATGGGGAACAATGATGTCCTTGGTTATGCTTCAAGTGGTGGGACAAGAGGAACTGATCCAACTGGGAAACTTCCAACCCCTGAAGCAACTTTCCAACTCTTATTCAGGCGCTCACTTGATTCACTTCTTAGAATTAACACGACTGTGAGAATTGCTGTCGCTAATATCCCCGATGTCACTGTGATTCCTTTCTTTACAACAGTTCCATGGTTTGTAGTTGATCCAAATACTGGTCAGCCAGTTCGTGATGCACAAGGGAATTTAATACCTTTAACTGGTGTAAAAGGAGGAACTCCACGACCGCTTGGACCTGGGGATCTTGTTCTTTTACCAGCAAGCCAATTAATTTCTACAGGTTATGGGCTTCCACCTGTTCCTCCATTCAATCAACTTCCAAACGCTGGAAAACCATTGCCTGATGATGTTGTTCTTGATGCAAGTGAAGTTAATATTGCAAGAACTGCGATTCAGAGATATAATTTTATAATTGATACAGTCATCGCTAGCTCAGCAAGAGCTGGAAGAGTTGTTAAGGTTGATATCTTCTCAAAGTTGAATGAAGTTAAAGCACAAGGGCTTGAGATTGCAGGATTCAAGTTCACAACGGACTTTATAACTGGTGGACTTTTCAGCTTAGATGGGATTCATCCGTCAACTCGCGGTCATGCGATAATTGCAAATGAATTTATTAAAGCAATAAACGGCAAATTTGGTTCAAATATCCCGTTAATTGATGTTATGTCATTGCCCGGGATTCAATTGCCAACATCTGGCAATATCGTTGGGAAGTATCAAATCCCGAAAGTCCCTGCCGAAGTATGGAAAAATGTTGTTGAACTCTTTACCGCAAGATAAGGTATTCTAAAAATTAATTCTGAGGGCGTGCAAAAGCACGCCCTTTTGTTTTTTTAATTGTGAGATTTAAATTTTTTAAAATTAAATCGCAAAGGATTCACTGTGCTTAATCTCGCTTTGATAATTCTTTTCAGCTATCTCGCAGGTTCAATTCCAACAAGCATAATCGTTAGTAAACTTGTCAAGGGAATTGATATAAGAAACTATGGAAGTGGAAACCCAGGTGGGACAAATGTCATAAGAGTTGTGGGATTGGGTTGGGGAATTTTCGTTATCTTGTTTGATGCATTTAAGGGATTCTTTGCAACTTATTTTATAGCTAAATGGTTTTATACCGAAACAATGTTTTTGAATTTAACAACTGTTCAAATAATAGCGGGATGTTTTGCTGTGGTCGGGCATATGTGGACTATATTTGCAGGATTCAGAGGCGGAAAAGGTGTAAGCACATCTGCAGGAATGTTGCTTGGGATTGCTCCACTTGATTTTTTGATCGTTTTTTTAGTTTTTATCATAATCGTTGGATTAACAAGATATGTCTCGCTTGGTTCAATTACTTCAGCCATATCTTTTCCGTTTGTGATCATCTTTACTGAGAAGGTTTTAAAATTAGAGCATAATGACTTTCTCACTCTTTTGATCTTCGGAACTGTGCTTGCGGTTCTTATAGTTTATCGTCATAAAAGCAACATTAAGCGTTTACTCTCTGGGACGGAGAACAAGATAAGTTTCAGTAAAAAGCCATGAAAGTATCTGTAATAGGAGCAGGTAGCTGGGGGACTACGCTTTCGCTTTTACTTTATGACAATGCTCATAATGTTAAATTGTGGTTTAGAAGGAGTGATTATCTTGAAAAAGTTAGATCAAACCGCGAAAACATTCTTTACCTTCCTGGGATTAAAATTCCAGATGAAATTTTATTAACATCTGACTTGAACGAGGCAATAGATGAATCTGAAATAATTGTCTTAGCTATTCCGACGCAACATTTGAGGGAATTTTTATCAAGGGAGGAATTTGAAAAATGTAAAGATAAAGTCGTGGTTAATGTCGCAAAGGGAATTGAGAATAAAACTTTGATGCGAATTTCCGAAATATTGTTTGATGTTTTGAAGGTCAATGAGAATTACTGTATCTTATCCGGTCCGAGTCATGCTGAAGAGGTGAGCCAGAAAATGCCAACTGCTGTAGTCGTTGCTTCTTCAAATAAAGATGTCGCAAAGCTTGTTCAAGGTGTTTTTATGAATCAATATTTTCGTGTTTATACAACTGATGATGTCATAGGTGTTGAGCTCGGCGGGGCTTTGAAAAATATAATTGCAATCGCAACTGGAATTGCGGATGGCATAGGTTTCGGAGATAATACAAAAGCTGCTCTGATGACAAGGGGAATAGCTGAGATCGTTAGATTAGGAATGGCAATGGGAGCAAGGTTTGAAACATTTTCAGGTCTTTCTGGAATTGGTGATTTAATCGTCACCTGCACAAGTAAATACAGCCGAAATAGATTCGTTGGAGAACAAATCGGAAAAGGAAAAAAACTTGATGATATTTTAAAAAATATGGTCATGGTCGCAGAAGGCGTGTGGACAACGATTTCCGCAGTTGAACTTGCAAGGAAATTGGAAATTGAGATGCCTATAACAAACGCAGTTTATGATATCTTATTCAAAGGTAAAGATCCAGTAAGAGCAACATATGAATTGATGACCAGAAGCGCAAAGCCAGAAGTGTGGGGAATTAAAATTTAAAGTTTCTTTGCCAAGACAACAGTAAATTTACGCTTAAATGTCTCTCCATTTTCAGAAATTGCTTCAAATAAAATAATGTAAATCCCGATCCTTGCTATCTTGCCATTATCGTCTGTCCCGTCCCAAAGTAAATTTCCATTTTTGTTGGTAAATTGATTAACAGCAAGGGTTTTTATCTGTCTCCCGTATGAATCAAATATCTTCACATTTAGAATTCCAGAGTTAAATGGCAAATCATACGAAATTAAGCAAACATCATCAAAACCATCGCCGTCAGGGGAAAACGGATTTGGGGAGACATTAATTCTTGCTGTTCCCAATTCATTTGGAGCTTCAATAAAAGCGGTATTCTTTCGCCCAGGTGTTCCTCCAACTTTCGCGGATGAAGTCATCCAGCTTGACCTTTCTGATGAAGCTAAATTCGGATTTACTTTTTCAAGTGCTCTACCTCTTTTGTCCCAAACAATAGGACTATGCCAGTTTGAAAAATATCTCACGCTGTCTATTATTTTTCCCGTTAAGTCGGTGATGACGATATCATCAAAATCGTTGTTTAAGCTCAAACTTTTGTTAAGTATAACAAGCTTGAAATCTACCGAATCGCCCTGTTGAAGGTATCTATGAAAACTTGAATCAGCAGCTAAAACAAGATACTCTTTCGGGTTGATAATTAAATCAAGCGGTGAGATTGTGGCAAAGTTAGCTTGTCCAGATTGATTCCTCATATCGTTAAATCTCCAATTTTTCAAATTCACGGGCTTAGTAGAACGATTGTATAATTCAATGTATTCACAATATCCTGAAAGCGGTTCAAACATAATTTCGTTTATGACAATACAATTCGTTGGGAAACTAACTCTTACCTTTTTTAATACCTTGTTGTTTTTTGGGTTTTCATCAAGTTGAAGGTCAATCGTGAAAATAACCAGGTTCTCCCCATCGGCGAGATTTGCGATTTCAAAATTTAACTTAACGGAATCTTTTTTATTTAGCGTGATTTTAAAGCTTTGAGCAAAGATGATTTCATTTTCTGTGCTCGTGGAATCAAAGTTTAAATCTTTATAAACTTTTATGGAGAACTCATTAACTGGTTGTAGTCCGAAATTTTGAACTGTAAGTTGAACTCTTAAAATTTCGCCTTGATCTATTGAAGAGGGAATTTCAACAGATTGGATTTTCAAGTCAAAATTTTTTCGCTTTGATGAATTTTCCCTGCTCGGAGTCGCTTTTACAGAATCAGATGGAATTGACCAATTTGATGAATCTGTAGTTGGTTCTTCAAAATCAATTCGTTCAATTGAGAAACCTGTTTTGCCCCAGTTTCCATAATACAAAAGTGAATCTATTTTAAATCCAGTGTGATCATAAATTACAACAGCGTCTCCAAGATTGTTTAAGGTTGGCAAGGAAAGCGTCAGCACATTTAATGATGTCGGATAGAAACTCAAGATTGAGCTATCTTTTGATAGCACAAGATATTGATTGGGCAAGATGAAAAAATCATTCTTTGTTATCGTGATATTGTCAGCGACATCAGCTATTTTCCAGTTTTTAAGATTTACGATATCTTTGCTTGCATTGTAGATTTCAATCCATTCTGGTTCATCGCCGATTGGAGCGAACATGACCTCGCTTATCAAAAGCGTCCCGCTTGGATACGAAATCTCAAGCCGGCTATGAAGTGTGTTATTAAGCGTATCTTCGTCTTCGGGATGTGAAACGGTGGCAATTAAGTTATATGATTTTACAAAGCCTGGTGTGAAGTAGAAATTAAGATTTATTGAATCACCTGGGGCAAGATTTAAGTTGCTAATTTTTTCACCGATCAATTCATTTTGTTGAGGTAATTTATCTGTGTTTTCGTCGTTAAAAAGTTTAACTGTAAAATCTTTAATTGCCGAAATTCCGATGTTTTTGACGAAAATGTTTATTTCAACCGGGTTTGATTTAAGAGCAGGTTTTGAATGTTGTATGCTTGTGATAGTCAAATCTTTGTTTTTTTGAGTCAGCGAGTTTTTAAGTAATGGTGTAGCTCTAAAGGGACTTTTTGAAGTGCCCCAGTTTGAGGCAAGGTTTGAAGGTTTATCTGGTGAAATTCTCTCAAGTGAGAAGCCATTTGTTCCGCCCATGCTTGAAAAGTAATAAACCGAATCAATTAAGTTCCCATATTGATCATAAATTCGCACAGCGTCTTCATCATTATTGAATGCAGGAAGGGAAATCACTAAAATTTTGTTTGCTCTATCCCTAAGCCATGGATAAATTGAGGTGATCGTATCTCTTGATGATAAAACAACATAATCGTTCGGGTTTAAGATAAAGTCAATGTTTATCGTTCGTAAGGTTTGAGAATCCCCAATTCTCCAGTTTTTCAAGTTTATTGATGTCCCAGTTCTGTTGTAAAGCTCTATCCACTCCGATTCTGGTGAAATCGGAGCATACATTATCTCGTTAATTACGATGGAATTGAAGGAAAGAGGAGGTGGAAGTATTGATATGGATTTTCTCACGGAATTATTCGTAGTATCTTCGTCTGGACTGAAAACAACTTTTAAGAGTGATTGATAATCTCCAGAAATTAAGCCGGAAATGTTAATTTCAAAAGAAGTTGAATCAGTTGATTCAATATGTTGTGAAATCGTAGTTTCACCAACTTTTTCATCTTCGTTAAAAATGGAGTTTTTGTTCAAATCCACATAGAACTCTACTTTTAAATTTTCAGCTGTTCTTATCCCGATGTTATAAACAGTCGCTTTGACTTTAAAAGGTTGACCTTGGAGAACTTGAGAAGGTTCAATTGTAAATGTCCTCACGGCGACATCGTTATATTTAGCCATTATGCTGTTTTTCCGTCCAGGCGTCCCTCTTTTTGGATCAACGGAAGTTCCCCAAGTTGATCTTAAATTTGAGTTTCCGTTTGGATAAATTCGCTCTATTGAATATCCACTGACGACCCAAGTTCTTTTGTAATAAACACTGTCAACAATGTCATCGGTTGAATCAAAAATCACCACCGCATCGGAATCGTTTCTGAATAAAAAAGTCGGCATTCTGGAAACTATGAAAACCTTGGAAGGTATGCTGTGGAAATAAAAAATAGTGTCGCTTCTTGTTATAACTGCATAGCTATCTGGTTGAAGGATGTAATCAGTTGATGTGATTGTGTATTTTGTGGATGTATTTCTATTTGATATTTTCCAGTTTTTTAAATTGATCGGCTCGCTTGAGAAATTCAAAATCTCTATCCATTCCGGTTCTCCGCCTTGAGGGGCATTCATTATTTCGTTTATTACAACACCTTGTGAAAAAGATTTCACCACAAGCGAAAATAACAAGCAAAGGTATATATTAAGAAATTTGCTCACTGCTTAAACGAGGATTTTTTATAATGAATACAGTTGAAATGACAAGCACCAAGCTCGTAAGTAAACTTCCCTCTGGACCGAAATCTCCACCAGATATCAAATTTTCAGCCGCTATTTCAACATCAAAAATCGGCTCTATCAAAGTTGTTCCACTTACCGGGAGAGAGTAAAGATAACCTTGAAAGAAGTTCCAGGAAAAGTGAAGTGAAATTGGAAGCCATAGGGAACGAGTTTTGATATATGATACCGAAAGCCATATGCCAGCAAGAAAGATATTTAAGCCTGCAATTACATTGATATTTGGATTTTGAAAATGTGCCAATGAGAAAACAAATGAAAAAATTAGTGTGGCAATAGTTGGATTAGTTCCATCAATTAACCTCTGAAAAGGATAGCCACGAAACAACATCTCCTCTGCAAACGCAACGAGCGTAAAAAATAATATCGCTTCAAAAATCTGCGGTATTATACGATTCGGCGCAAGATCAAATCTATAATAACCAAGAATTATGTTCGGGAGGACTACAACTGTTATCATCAGAAAACCTAAAATCAAACCGAGCACAATTTCGTAAGTGGTTCCAGATTTAAATTTTAAACCTATGTTAAGCAAACTTTCCTTTTCCAAAGACCTCATCATTATAAAACTGGAGATTATCACTGAAACCAGCACAATGATTTCGCTAATTATGAAATCGTAAATTGGGAAAAATAAGCTGAAGATTGAACTTACTACTGCGATGGAGATGGCGAAAGTTATTATGAAAAGCAAAATTTTCCAGCCGTTGCGCAGTTTATTTTGTTCATTTACAAAAATTGAGGACATCTTATCCTCTCTTTGTTTTTAAGAATTCAACTGCCTTTTTGCCTATGTCGGTTCTATAGTGCATTCCCTCAAACTTTATCTTTTCAACTGCTGAATAAGCTTTTTTAATTGTGTTTTCAAAATCATTTTCTGCTCCGATTGCGGTGATTCCTATAACGCGTCCGCCTGAAGTTACGATTTTACCATTGATTTTTTTCGTTCCAGCATGAAATAAAATGACATCGTTAATTTTTTTCGCCTCGTCAAGCCCTTTTATTTCTTTACCGATTTCGTAGTTATCAGGATAGCCTGCTGATGCAATTATAACGCATACGGCTGTTGCATTTTTAATAGTGTAATTAAAAGTTTTTATCCTACCATCTATTGCTCTAAAAAACATCTCAATTATGTCTCCTTCTAATAAAGGCAACACAACTTGTGTCTCTGGATCACCAAAACGGCAGTTAAATTCAAGAACCTTTGGGCCATCTTCTGTTAGCATTAAACCACAATATAGGCATCCTTTGTATTCTCTACCTTCATTTTTTAAACCTTGAATTGTTGGTTTGATGATATCGTTCTTTACTCTTTCAAGTATTTCTGCGTTTACGATCGGAGTTGGAGCGTATGAACCCATTCCTCCGGTGTTTTTACCTTTGTCGCCATCAAGAGCTCGCTTATAATCTTGCGCTGGGGCAAGTATGATGAAATCTTCACCATCTGTTATAGCAAAGACAGATGCTTCCTCACCATTTAAAAACTCTTCAATCACAATTTTTTCTCCAGCAGAGCCAAAAATTTTATTTTTAAAGTATAAATCAATCGTACTTATTGCGTCTTGAATTGTTTCGCATATCGTTACACCTTTTCCACCTGCAAGGCCGTCTGCTTTTATTACGATAGGTAGATTTAAACTTTGGACAAATTTTTTCGCTTTCTCGCTTTCTTCGGATGTAAAGGTTTCATAATTCGCTGTCGGTATGCCGTATTTTTTCATGAAATTTTTCGCGAAAACTTTACTGCTCTCAATTTCAGCAGGTAGTTTCCGTGGTCCAAAAATTTTTAATCCGCGTGATTCAAAAAGATCAACGATCCCAAGAGAAAGTGGCAATTCAGGTCCTACAACGGTAAGGTCAATTTTTTGATCAATTGCAAAATTTAAAAGCGAGTTTAGATCTTCAGGTTTGATCTGCACAGTTTGAGCAATTTCAGAAATTCCCGCATTTCCGGGAGCACAATAAATTTTCTCAACTTTTTCCGATTGTGCGATTTTCCAAACCAGCGCATGCTCCCGTCCCCCTGAACCTACAACGAGAATTTTCATCGTTTGTATCTCTTTGTTTTAATCAGCTGTGAACATTTCAAGTTCACGAACGAGATTTATTATGACCTTTTTAATATCGTAATTTTCTGGATATATCTTCGGAGTAGGTATTCTGTGGTTAATGAAAGATTCAAAGGCTTTAGCAAATGCGGTTGTAATTGATGAAAAATCACTTGCGTCGGCTATAAGCGAGTTTTTGTAATCGCCAATTATGTATCTGAAATTATTCTGTCCATTTATTATTGCGATATACGGCTTTCCCGTTGCTAAGTAATCATAAGGGACATTTGAGATATCAAACTCGTCCAGGTAGATAAGAAAATCGGAGGAGAGAAGAATTTTTATGTAATTTTCCCGTTGTAAGTTCAAGTAAATTTTAACATTTTCCTTCAGTTGAAGTCGGTTAATCAAGTTGAGAATTTCATTTGATGGGACGCCGATTAAATTAAGCAAAAGCAATTTTTTAAAAAGCGGTTCTTTACGCGAGAGGTGAAATAATGCGTTTAGAATTAATTTGAGTTTTTTCGCAGTGATTTTTCCATAAGATAAAGTTAAGGTGAATTTTTCGTCTTCCGTTGGGCGTAGGTTTTCAAACTCTGAAAAATCTACACCAGTTGGAATTATTTTAACGGAGTTATAGTCAAGAAAAAGATAATTTTGAAGAAGTTGATCTTTGATCTTTCTGTTGTCAACCGTGACCGATGATGCGGTTCTTAACAATTTTCTTTCTAATGAAGTAAGTGATTTCTTTTGAAATGGATTTGAGGAATAGTCAATTATAAGCGGGATCTTGAATTTTTTGGATAAGTGAGCCCCGACTTGAGCTGTTGAAAATGGGGGGTAGAAAGCAATGATCGCATTGTATCGCTGAGATTTTAAAATTTTCTCACCGAATTTGATCGCTTTTAACTTCCAAACTTCTTCAGGTTCACTAATGCCGAAAATTTTAGCGATGTAATATAAAACTCGCGGTATCAACGGTTTTTTTAGTTCTGGAAAATTTAAAGATGCAATTGTTGAGATTGGTTTTATAAGATTTACTGTATATGTTTTTGTATTGCTTTCCTTCAAATCTTCGGAGAGAGTGAAATCTTTAAGCACTGGAAATATGGAATGGTTAAGCGTCAAAATTGACGAGTGCCAATTATACTCTACAAGGTGCTTCGCAAAGTTGAAAACTCTTAAGCTTGGCCCGTAAATGACTGGCGGGAAGTAATAAGTTATCATCAGAACCCTTCTTGGCATCAGATTTCAATTAAATTTTTTGGCAATGAGGTTAAAATTGACGCATTTGAATTTATCAGGATATCATCTTCAATTCTAACGCCACCGAATCCTGGAATGTAAATTCCTGGTTCAATTGTTATAACATTTCCATTTTGCAGAATATAATCACTTTTTGGTGCTATCCTCGGAAGCGTGTGTGTTTCTGTTCCGATCCCGTGTCCAAGCGAATGTCCGAAAAATTTACCATAGCCTTTTTGCTTGATGTAATTTCTTGCGATGGAATCAAGCTCACTTGCCTTAAGACCACTTCTTGCATTTTCAATTGCTTTGGTTTGAGCATCAAGCACTATTTGGTAAATTTTTCTTGCTTCGGCCGAAGGTTTTCCGATAGATATTGTTCGTGTTATATCTGAATGATAACCGTTGTAAACACATCCAAAGTCAATTACGACAAGTTCCCCCTTTTTAAGTTTTTTATCAGTGGCAACTCCGTGGGGTAGTGCACTTCTCCAACCGCTTGCAACAATTATGTCAAAAGCATCTTTCTCTGCTCCGTATTTTCTATGAAGATATGTTATTTCAGAAGCAATGTCAATTTCAGATATTCCAGGTTTGATGATTTTTAAAATTTCTTGAAAAACTTTTTCGCTTATTTTAATTGCAGATTTTATGTTTTCAATTTCGTCATCGGTTTTGATTGCGGAAATTTCTTCAATGAAATTTTTCGTCGGGACGAATTTTAGATTTTTAAACTTATTCTTCAACTCCTGGACGAACGAGAAAGACGCGCGATGTGCTTCAAATCCAACTTTTTTAACTTTGCCGAAAATGTTTTCTTCATAAATCAAGTCAATTGAAGTTTTCCCAATTGCTATAAATCTTTTAAAACCTTTTACTTGCTGTTTTGATTGTTCTTCATATCTAAAGTCAGTTATGAAAAACGCATCTGTTTTTGTTATGACGCAGAGCGCTGAGGAACCGGAAAATCCTGTTAGATATCTTATATTAGGAAGGTGAGTTATTAGAACAGCGTCAATTTTAAGTTCATCAAGTTTTCGTCTAACTTTTTCAAGTTTGATTTTCGTTTGGGACATCTCACTTAGAGATTTGATATGCTGTAGTTTGGAGCTTCTTTTGTGATTATTACATCGTGTGGATGGCTTTCTCTGAGGCCAGCGCTTGTCATCAGGATAAATTTAGTTTTCGTCTTCATTTCTTCAATGTTCCTTGCACCGCAATAGCCCATAGCAGATCTTAGACCACCGATCATTTGATAAACGACATCGCTTAAATGACCTTTGTATGGAACTCTGCCTTCAATACCTTCGGGGACAAGTTTTTTGATATCGTCTTCAACATCTTGGAAATATCTATCGCTACTTCCTGCCTTCATCGCTTCAATTGATCCCATTCCTCTATAAACCTTATAACTTCTTCCTTCATATAAGACTTTTTCACCTGGGCTTTCTTCGGTTCCAGCGAACAATGCCCCGATCATTACGGAGTCGGCTCCAGCTGCGATTGCCTTTGCGATGTCTCCAGTTTGCTTTATTCCGCCGTCTGCTATGATTGGTATCTTATATTTCATTGCTACTTCTGCGCAATTCATAATAGCGGTAATTTGAGGAACACCAACACCTGTGACAACTCTTGTCGTGCAAATTGAGCCAGGACCTATTCCAACTTTAACTGCATCAGCCCCAGCTTTTATGAGATCAAGGGTTGCTTCAGCAGTTGCAACATTTCCGGCGATGACATCAAGTTCTGGAAACTTTTTCTTTATTTTTTTCAACATTTCTATTACACCTTTAGAATGACCATGGGCAGTGTCTATAACTATCACATCAACTCCTACTTTCTTGAGCTCTTCAACTCTTTCGAGCGTATCTGATTTAATTCCAACAGCTGCACCAACTCTGAGGCGACCAAGTTCATCTTTACAAGCGTTTGGATATTTTTTCTTTTTCTGAATGTCTTTGAATGTTATAAGGCCACGAAGATAACCATTTTTATCAACAACTGGAAGCTTTTCTATTTTATGCTTTTGCAATATTTTCTCGGCTTCTTCAAGCGTTGTCCCAAGGGGAGCAGTTATCAAATTTGAATTTACCATGTATTTAGAAACTTCCGCTTCTGGATCAGGATCAAACCTTAAATCGCGATTTGTCAAAATCCCAACGAGTTTTCCGTTTGAATCAACTATAGGTATTCCAGAAATTTTATAATGACTCATTATCTCAAGGGCTTCGCGAACTTTTCTATCAGGTGTCAGCGTTATGGGATTTAATATCATTCCACTTTCTGATCGTTTAACTCTGTCAACTTCGCTTGCTTGTTTTTCAATCGTCATATTTTTGTGAATTATTCCGATCCCGCCTTCTCGTGCAATTGCTATTGCCATCTCTGATTCTGTGACTGTATCCATTGCTGCGCTTACAAGTGGGATATTTAGCTTTATATTTTTAGTAAGATATGTTGACACATCAACTTCTCTCGGGAGGACATTTGATTTAGCTGGAACCAGAAGGACATCATCAAAAGTATATGCAAAACCTAAGACCTTTTTTCTCCATAATTTACCGATCTTGCCCATGGGTTTTAAAAGAAATATTTGTTTCAAAGTTTCGCTATAAAAAATAAAACTTCCTTCGGAACGAGCATTTTGTTGTAAGTTTAGTGCAAATTTTTAAAATGGCCCTACTTCAAGTGTGCGATTTTACAGGCAACTTAAGTTAACAGCGCAAGAATTATATCTTTCTTGTTTGACTCGTTCCGAAGGAAATATTTTTACAGAGCTGAAAAATAAGTTTTAAGTTTCTTGTGCTTGCTCTTGTTGTTTCATTTGAGCAAGCATTTCTCTGAGTTTGCGCATTTTTTCTTTTCTTTTTTTCTCTTTCTTTCGGTGCTTCTTCAGCACTTGCCTTTTTTTCTTATTCACAAGCAGAGAAAGAGTTTGTTTTAAATTACATCTGTTCCATCATTATGCGTTGGTTTCTGCGGATCGCTTTTGCTCTTTTCATTTTCTTTTTCACGGATGGTGGAGTGTAAAAAGTTCTTCGCTTATATTCGCGCAGGATTCCTGCCTGCTCATATTTTTTCTTGAACCTTTTTAATGCCTTGTCAAGTGATTCTCCTTCTTGAACTATTATGCCTACCAATTTTATCACCTCGCTTTTTTTATTGTTTAAAGTTTTCAACAAGTTTTTTTTGACCAATTTTTTCAAACTCAACAACGATTATGCTGTAGCCACTTGAGGATACTTCTTTCTTCTTGACTCTTCCGTAGTCCTGCCATTCTGTGTGGTAAATTAATTCTCCAACTTCATATGTTTCCTCTGCTGAATAAATTCTGTAATTTTCCTGCGAAGTTTCATTTTGTTGTAGGTTTAGCTCTTCTGTGGAAACGAGGACAACATGTTTACATTTTTGACAAACATACCAAAGCTTGCTATCCGGTTCAGCTTCAAAGTTCCCTCTGAACTTGAACTTTTGCTTGCCTCCACAATACTCGCAAAATCGCGATATTTGCCTTGGAATCTTCATTGCGAAAAATTTAATGATTTATTGTATCGTTAAAAATATAAAAAAAAATTGCAAATATATCAAGCGATTTTTGGGGCAGTGAGAAAACAAAATTAAGATGGGGGTTCCCTTTCGTTCAAGCGAATGCTTATAAGTAAAATACGGGTGTAGATAAATGAGCACTGGTTTAAACTTTTTTCTGAGTCACTCTTTCAACATATTTCATTGTTTCAACATCAACTCTTACAATTTCACCTTCTTTGATAAATTGTGGGACGAGGATTTCCATGCCGTTTTCAAGCGTTGCGCTTTTCATTGTGTTATCTTGTGCTTCTTTAACGCCAGATCCTGTTAGGATAACTTTAAGGTCAACCGTTTTTGGAGATCTAACGCTAACGGGCTGTTCACCGAGAAATTCAACATCTACTTTTGTTCCTTCTTTTAGAAATTTTGCGAAGTTCCCCAATGATTCTTTCGGCACTCCGACTTGTTCATAAGTTTGCGGATCCATAAAGTAATACAAATCTCCATCGTTGTAAATATACTCCATTGGTTTTCTTATAAGTTCAACATCTTCAATTTTTTCATCTGTTCTAAATCTTCTTTCCGTATAATGTCCAGTTGAAAGGTTCAAAAGTCGTGCTGATACGAAACCTTGCATTTGTCCGCTTCCAGCGTGGACCTTTGCCTCAATGACTTTGTAAATCGTTCCCTCAATTCTAATTGCCATACCTTCCCTTAATTCAGTTGCGATTACCATAGCTTTACCTCCTGTTATTTTTGGCGGAGTTTCCTTTTTAAAAATATAGTTTTGGTTGAGTTTATTTGCAAATAGAAATCCGCTTGTTTAATTTTTTCAAAAAAATTTTTCTTAACGATGATAAGAATTTTAACAGCTGGCGAATCGCACGGTCAAGCACTTATTGGAATTGTTGAAGGCATCCCAGCTGGACTTGAGATAAATGCTGACTATATAAACTTTCATCTAAAAAGAAGACAAATGGGCTATGGGCGCGGGGGAAGAATGAGAATTGAGAATGACAAAGTTGAAATTATCTCTGGCGTAAGGTATGGGAAAACAATCGGAAGCCCAATAGCATTGATGATAAAAAATCGTGATTGGGAAAATTGGAAAGAGAAGATGTCAATAGAGAAAGCTAGCGATGATGTTGAAAAGATAACAATTCCTCGTCCTGGTCACGCTGACTTTGCAGGATATTTTAAATATGGTTTTGACGATATAAGAAATGTAATTGAAAGGGCGAGCGCAAGGGAGACAGCTATAAGGGTGGCGTGTTGCTCAATCGCAAGAAAATTGCTTGAAGAACTTGGAATTTTCATCGGAAGCCATGTTATTCAGATAGGATATGCTGGATTTGATGATAGAAATAAACTTGAGAAACGAGTTCTTAAAATAATTCGCAAATCCAAAGGTGCTTTTGAATTGAGTTTATTAGCTGATAAATCTGAAGTGAGATGTATTGATAAGGTTGTTGGGGAAAAGATGGTAAATGTTATAAGAGAGGCGATGAAAAATGGTGATACAGTTGGTGGAATTTTTGAAGTTTTCATTACAGGCTTACCAGTTGGGCTTGGAAGTTATGTTCAATGGGATAGAAAGATTGATGGGCTATTGGCGCAGGCAATTATGTCAATCCAAGCTGTTAAAGGTGTTGAGATAGGACCGGCGTTTGAGAATGCGACAAAATTTGGCTCGGAGGTGCATGATGAAATTTTTGTAAAAGATGGAGTAATTTATCGTAAAACAAACCGTGCTGGCGGAATAGAAGGTGGGATGACAAACGGTCAACCAATAGTTTTAAGAGTTGCGATGAAGCCAATCTCAACAGTTATTAAAGGATTGATGAGTGTTGATTTAAAGTCGCTAAAACAAACGAAGTCAAGATATGAGCGTTCCGATTTTTGCGCAGTTCCATCTGCAAGTGTAATAGCCGAATCCGTAGTTGCTCCAATTATTGCAAACGCTGTCCTTGAAAAATTTGGAGGGGATAGCATTCGTGAGCTGAAGAAGAATTACAAGAACGCTGTTTTTATCGTTTGGTAATTTATGGTTAATTTGATTTGATAATTTTGAAACAACTGATTATATTTTTTCAGATGCCAAACAAAAACAAATTAAGGAAATCCTCATATGGCAGAAACGCTTGATGCACTTGGAATGATTGAAACAAAAGGACTTGTCGGAGCAATTGAAGCAGCTGACGCAATGTGTAAAGCTGCTAAAGTAACTTTAATTGGAAAGGAAGTTATCGGCGGTGGCTATGTCACAGTTATGGTTCGTGGTGATGTCGGCGCTGTGAAGGCAGCGGTTGACGCAGGTGCAGCAGCTGCTCAAAGAGTTGGAGAACTTGTCTCAGTCCATGTCATACCAAGACCTCATGCTGATGTTGAACTTATTTTACCGAAGCGACCCGAGGGAAAGTAAAAACTTAACACAAGGTTTAAACTATGATTGAATATGCCCTTGGAATGATAGAAACAAGGGGACTTGTAGCTGCCATTGAGGCAGCTGATGCAGCTTGTAAAGCTGCAAATGTCAAATTAGTCGGGAAGGAATATATCGGGGGTGGATATGTCACAATTAAAATAATTGGTGAAGTTGCTGCGGTTAAAGCAGCGGTTGACGCAGGTGCAGCAGCTGCTCAAAGAGTTGGAGAACTTGTCTCAGTCCATGTCATACCAAGACCAATTGATGATCTTGAAATGTTAATTTATCCTGAAAAATTATCTGATATCTCAAGTGGAAAAGCACAGATTGATCCTGTTGACCTTCCAGAAGCAAATTCTCCAGATGAGCTTCGCTCCTATCTTGAAAATTTTAGTGTGATGCAACTTAGATCAATAGCGAGAAAAATTGAGGAAATTGAATTAACAGGTCGTGAAATTTCAAAGGCGACCAAGGAAGAATTAATTGAAAAAATTATAAAAGCGAAGTTTGGCTGAAATTAGATGAAAAACTATGTTTCATTCGTCCTTTCGGTTTTTTTTGCTTTCTTTCTCTGGGTTATTGTTAATCTTAATGGAGAGTATGAGGAAAATTTCAAGGCGAAAGTTGTTTTAAAAAATCTCCATCCAGAAAGGGCAATAAAGAATAATTATCCCGAATTTGTTAATCTCAAGTTGAAAGGGCGGGGTTGGAAAATCCTGCCCTTTTATTTTTTATCCCAGCCAAATGTCTTAATTGATCTCTCAGGTGTTCAAAGAAATGTGAATTTGAATTTGCTTGGCGATCATCGCGTTAAAATTCCGCTTCCAGAAAATGTCAGTATACTTCGGATAGAACCTGAGACATTGAATTTTGAATTGGACAGAAAAGTTGAGAAAAAAGTCCCTGTCGTTTTTGTATATGAGATAAATAAAGAAAACACAGGTTTTGCGTATCCGCCAAGGGTTTTCCCAGATAGCGTTGTGATATCGGGCGCTGAATCTGTAATCTCAAAAATTGATGCAGTGTTCACAGATAAAGTTTTAATTGAGAAAACTGGGCAAGAAATTAGCGTGAGAGTTAAAATTTCAAATCCGAACGAAAAATTAATCAAGTTAAGTGATAACTTTGCCCAAGTTAAGTTTTTAGCAGAGCAAATAGTTGAGCGTGAGTTTATTGTCCCTGTTTATGTAATTGAGTCACCTTCAGATAAAGAAGTCATACTTTTCCCGCCGAATATAAAAGTTGTTGTGCGTGGGGTTCTTTCAAAACTTGTGCCAACAGAATTAAATAAAGATACAGTGGTAAAAGCTTATGTCAGCTATCGTGATGTCGTCAATGACAAAACAGGACTTATTAAACCTCAGATAATCTTGTCAGAGCATTTAAATCTTGTAAGTGTTAGCCCGGAGGGATTGGAATATATAATAAGGCAAAAGTGAATGCACTCGGAGTTAGCGACTTTGCAGTTAGTGAACTTGAGTTTTTAACAAAGTTTGCTTTTTGAATTAATAATAAAAATGGAGGTGCTAAAATGAAGATAACTTCAGTTTTTATAATCGCAATCTTGTTGGTGTTTGCTGCTAATTTTCCAACTGACTTCGTTAAGCCCAAATTAGTTGCCACATTTTCAATCGTTGCTTTTGATCCTGTTGCAAATGAGGTAGGGGTTGCTGTGCAATCAAAGTTTCCAAATGTTAGACCGATTGTCCCTTGGGCGAAAGCAAATGTCGGCGCGATTGCAACGCAAAGTTTTGCAAATGTTGGATATGGTCCAACCGGGCTTGCGCTTCTTGAGAACGGTGCAACTGCCGAACAGGCGCTTCAAATCCTTTTGCAAAATGATCCACAAAGAGAATTGAGACAAGTTGGAATAGTTGATTTTAAAGGTAATTCAGTAAGCTGGACTGGGAGTGAGTGCTTTGACTGGGCTGGAGGAATTGTGGGTTATGGATCTGAGAAAAAGTATGGTGGCAAAGGACAGATAATAGTTGGAAAGTATTACGCTGTTCAAGGAAATATACTTGTTGATCAGAGAACAGTTGAAGCTATGGCGAAAACATTTGAAGAAACGAAAGGAACACTTGCCGACCGACTTGTCGCTGCACTTGTTGCTGGTGGTAAAGCTGGAGGAGATAAACGAGGTGAGCAATCCGCCGCTTTGCTTGTTGTTAAAAAAGGAGCTGGCTATGATAGCACAATGGATAATTACATTGATATAAGCATCTACGATCATCCCAAACCGCTTGAGGAACTTCAGCGATTGTATAACCTTCATAAACTTTACTTTTTTAAAAGTGATCCAAAGAACCTTGTAAAGATAGATGAGAAAATTTGCAGGGAATTACAACAAATTATGAAAGATCGTGGATTTTATGATGGTCCAGTGAATGGGGTTTTTGATGAGAAAACGAGAAAATCTTTACAGAATTTCATGGGATGGGAAAATTATGATGTGAGAATGCGAAATGATGATTTAATTGATCTTGAAGTTTTGCAGGATATAAGGAAAAATTATGAAATTTGGAAGGCACAGGTTGGAAGGAAGAGGTGAAAATTTTGTTTTGAATTTGTGATTTTTTAAATTTTTAAAAAATTTGGTGCCCGGGTGGCGGAAATGGTAGACGCACAGGACTTAAAATCCTGTGTCCCGAAAGGGACGTACCGGTTCGAGTCCGGTCCCGGGCACAAATGCCCGATGTTTGGGTAAGGTCCTGCGCAACGGAATGTTGCCGAACCCCGCCAGGCCCGGAAGGGAGCAACGGTAGGCAATTAATTCCGTGTGACGCAGGGGTGCCTGCCCATCATCGGGTTTTGTTTTTTAAATTTACAACTATTGACTCTTCTTTAGGCCATTTCTCTATTGCTCTGTGGTCTTCGTAGGTGTGAATGTGGAATTTAACTTTTTGAACATCGCCCTCGGCACACAATGTCTTCCTGCTTATTGAGAATTCAAAGATCTCTTTAAATGCGTATTTTATCTCAAATATCTCTTGCTTATTTCGCGCCTTGATTTTCCTGACTGAAAAACCTTCGTGATTAAACTCAATCCTTATCTCACATGGTTCTATGAAATGAATTTCAATCTTGTGATTTTCTGTTAAGTCCCTTGATGTATCAACTCTGATGTAGAAGTTTGTTTCGTTGAATCCAAAATATATTCTCTTTACAAGCGTTGATGCTTGATGCATTGCTGTTCCTGTGTGCGCAACATCATAATAACCTGCGTTTTCCCATTCAAAATTGCGCGCCCTTGAACCATCAATCAACGGGTAAATAAATTTCTTCGGCTCAACGATAAAGAATTTAACAAATTTTCGTTTTATTGGATGGTATAGTTCAACTGGTGGTTCAGCTCCAAATAGTTCGTAAACCCTAATAAGATGTTTTCTAAACAGTTGGTCAAATTCATCTGCTTGTGCTGTGATATGTTCATCGCCGAACCACCAACACCAATCACTACCTTCGGCAATATAAATTTCTTCCCATGCTTTTTTTATTTTATCTTCGCTATGCTTGCCCTTTGCAATTTCTCGCACAAGGAAATCACGAGCTTGTTTAAGAAGATCCCAAGCCCTGTTATCTTCCTCATGACCGATCCAAATATTGAAATTTGCGTTTATCCACGAGCCAGGAAAAATTTTTTTCAAAGCAACTGAATTAGCGTTAGAAAGAAAATCATTTAATCTAACAGTTTCAATTCTCTCGTCATTTGAAATCAGCCAATAAAGAGTCCGCAAAAAATCTTTCCCATCGCTTTGATAGTATTCCCAACAGTTTTCTCCATCAAGGATTATGCTTACGATTGAATTTTTTAAAGCATTTTCTCCTTCGCTTTTTATAATATCTTCGCGAATCTTTAAAATTCTATTTACAAGATCATGTGCGGAGTCATCGGGGTTCCAACTTGAATATACAAATCCAATTAGATCTGAAAGAATCCTGTCCCTGAATACTATTTTAACCTCGCCAAAAGGTGTTTTGTAAGAGTAGGGTTTGTAAATTTTGATTCTATCTGTATTGTTGTTTCCCTGATTTTCAATTGCGAGCGATTTAATTAAAACTTCTTCATCTGATGCGATCCATTTGATTTTATTTTCAGCTACAAGATTTAAAACATCCTCGCTTATGCTCCCTTCGCTTGGCCACATCCCGTTTGGTTTTTCACCGAAAATTTCAGCATAAAGTTCAATTCCCTTTTTTATTTGAGCATCTGCATCTTCCGGATGAATAAACTTTTTAGCAGGTAATTTTATGTCTGGGGAGGAAACTTTTGCAATAGAAGTGTCACACAAGAGTGGGAGAATCGGATGATAAAAAGGACTTATGCTTACTTCAATTTGACTTCGTTGTTGTGCTTCTAAATATTTAGGAATTATCCTTGACAAAATTTCATAATGTCCCTGAATTAAAATGTGTTTTTCTTGCTCGGTGAAATCTTTACCTTTTTCAAAAAAATTTTTAAATGGTTCATCATATTTGCTATATTCGCCAACCCAGACAAGGTTATACCACACTTGAAGATCAAGCCAATCTTGTTCGCTGAAATTTGAGCAAACTTCATCAAATTTTTCGGCAGTGTAGGAAAATCCACCTCGTTTGTTGAAAAGTTCAAGGTATCTTGGATATGGTTTGATCATTCTATCAAAATTTGCTATGAAGAAGTTTTTCAAAATTTCAAACTTGTCATCTTCGCTTAGATCTTGAGGTTTTTTCTTTGATAGCTTAAGGATTTTGTCCTCTGCTTTATTATTGACATAATCCAAGATTTGAATGATAAGTGATGGGGCGAGGTTGAAATTTTGTTTGATTTTGGGGTAGTCGTCAAGTATTCTAACCATATCCCAGTAATCTTTAACGCCGTGGAACCTCACCCAAGGAAGAAGATATTCACCATCTTCTTTATAATAAGGTTGATGCATATGCCATAGAAAAGCAACTCGTATCGGTTCCATTCTTTTCTTTAGTTTTGTTTAGTTTCATCTTATTATTTATCGGCACAGGTTTTAATTTAGCAAAATTATCACCTAATTATCAACCATTTCGGCAAATCTGGTAAAATTGATTTTGACTATTTAATTGTTTAACTTATCAAAAAGTTCAACGAAACTTTTTAAGTCAATGGCTGAACCCAGGATTGAAAATGTTAAAGTTAACGATGCCGAGACCTACGAGAAAGAGATGAGTTTTTGGGAGCATCTTGAGGAGTTGAGGTCAAGAATTATAAAATCTTTGCTTGGGATTGTTGTCGGCGTTGTAATTTGTGCTTTTTTTAGCGATACGATAGTTAATGGGATTTTAATTGTGCCAGCTAAGAAAGCAGGTTTTACTCTCCAAAATCTAAAGCCGTATGGACAGTTTATGCTTTATATGCAGGTGGTTATAATTTCTGGCTTTGTTTTAAGTTTGCCTTTTACACTTTATCAATTTTGGAAATTCGTTGAGCCAGGTTTATTGCCGAGGGAGAAGAAATATGTACTTTGGATCGTTGCTTTTTCATCATTGTGTTTTTTTGCGGGGATCATTTTTTCATATTTCGTGGTGCTTCCGATTTCATTGAGATTTTTCGCAGGATTTGGTAGCCAGGAGATTCAAAATATAATTGCGATAAATGAATATATGAGTTTCGTAATTGGTCTTATGCTTGCTTCCGGGGTTGTTTTTGAATTGCCAATGCTTTCATTTTTCCTTGGAAGAATCGGGATATTGACGCCAGCTTTTATGAGGCATTACAGAAAACATGCTGTTGTTGTTATTTTGATTATAGCTGCACTTTTAACGCCAGGACCTGATATCGCAAGCCAAGCTACCCTTGCGATACCGCTTTATCTGCTTTACGAGCTTAGCATATTGATTGTTCATTTAACAGGTAAAAAAACTGGACTTTAAAAACAAAGAATGGTTCCAAATGTGAATTTAGCTGAAATAATACAACCTATAAAAGACGAACTTATTGAATTTGAACGCTCCTTTAAAAAGGCGATGTTTTCAAAAGTAAAGCTTCTTAACATAATTGCTCACTATATTTTAAGGCAAAAAGGGAAAAGAATCAGACCAACCCTCGTGCTTTTATCTGCGAAGCTCGCTGGTGAAATAAACGAATCAACTTATCATGCAGCTACTCTCGTTGAACTTCTTCACACAGCTACACTTGTTCATGATGATGTGGTTGATGAATCAGATATGAGAAGGGGCTTCCCATCTTTGAACGCGATATGGGGAAATAAGGTTTCGGTTCTCGTTGGCGATTTCTTCCTTGCGCAAGGATTGCTTATATCTTTGAGACATAAAGAATATAAATTCCTTCACATAACAAGTGAAGCAGTTCGTAGGATGAGCGAAGGTGAATTGCTTGAGATCCAAAACGCTAAGGCAAGCAATATAGATGAGGAAATGTATTTCAGGATAATTTCCGATAAAACTGCTTCTTTAATTGCAGCATGTTGTGAGCTTGGTGCAGCGAGCACAACTGATGACGAGATTGTGATAGATAAGCTCAAAAACTACGGAGAAAATCTCGGTATAGCATTTCAGCTAAGGGACGATTTACTTGATTATATGGGTGATAGTAGTATTACTGGAAAACCGATAGGATCTGATATAAAAGACGGAAAGATAACATTACCTTTGATCTATGCTCTTAAAAATTCTTCCCGCAAGGAATCCCGCCGTGTGATAAAAATCATAAAAAATAATCCCAAAATTAAGGACATTTATTATGTAATTGACTTTGTGCGAAGTTATGGCGGTATTGAGTATACGCTAAAGATTGCTGAAGATTATCTTGATAGGGCGAAACACTTCATCAGTGATTTTCCTGAATCGCAAGTAAAAGAATCATTAATGAAACTTGCAGATTTTGTTCTTGAGAGAGTAAGCTAAATCCAAAAACTAAAAAAGGAGCCAAAAATGAAGCGAATTATTATTTTAGCTGTTTCCTTGGTCTTTTTATCATCTTTTGCTTTTTCACAGGTAGATGTAAATATGAGAAGCTTTCCAGAAGCGGCGGTTAAAGGTTATATTCAACCGCTTGTTGATGTGATGGGGGCAAATCTAAATTCAGGTCTTTATCATACTGCGTCAATGAGTAAATTATTTGGGTTTTATGTCGGTGTGAAAGGTATGGCTGTATTTGTTCCATCGTCAATGAAAAAATTTAGAGCACAATTGGGAGCGGATTATAATCCATCAAATGTTGAAACAGCGACCGTGTTTGGTGATAAAAATGGAGGCGCAAGAACAAGATATCGTAATATCCAAGATGTAAATCTTCCAGGAGGTCTTGGGCTTTCCCTTGTCCCACTTGCCGTTCCACAATTAAGTTTATCAACTTTTAATTCTGAATTGCTTGTTAGATTTGTCCCATCAATAAAAATTAACGATGATATCGGAAGTATAAATCTTTTAGGAATTGGCTTGGGACATAGTGTAAGTCAATATATTCCTATGTTCCCGATAGATATCGCTGTTCAAGGTGTGTATCAGCAATTGAAAGTTGGTTCTTATCTGAAAGCAACTGCTTTGAATGTCAATGTCCATGCAAGTAAGAGTTTTGTTTTCTTCACTCTGTATGGAGGGGTTGGGTATGAAACATTTACAACAGATATAAACTATACATATAGGCCACCGCTTGGAACACCTAAAGATATAAGTTTGAGCTTAAAAGGTAAAAACAATTTTAGAGCTACTGCTGGATTTAAGCTTGATCTTGTAATTTTTGATCTTAATGTTGACTATTCCCTTGGAAATGTAAATGTCCTTTCAGCTGGATTTGGGATTTCGTTTTAATTGTGCATATATGCGGGGCAAATTTAAGTTGCCCCGCTGCTTTGATTTAATAACTAAACTGATATGGCTGAACTATTTTAGAAGCGAAAAGCGATCGTTCTTTGGATCTTCATAATTTGATTTTAAAATCAACGAAAGATAGAGGACAATGAAGATTCTTTTGCTTTTTTCTTTGTCTATAATTGCCGTTTTAATCTCTCCATTTTTCTATCCGAGCGAGAAAGTTGAACTTTCTGGTTTAATGGTGAAGCAAAGCTTTTACCAAGTTGGTGATAGAGAGCGTTTGTTTATCCCTGGAATTGCAATAGTGAAGTTCAGACCAGAATATAAAAATCGTCTTGATCTTAAAAGAGTTGAAATTGACGAGTTCAATAGTGTATCTCTTCAGCTTGGTATAACTTCTGTTGAGAAAATGTTTCCGACTCATACGGGGAATTCACTTAAGAAAGGCGAGCCTGATTTAAGCTTATTTTATATCGTTCGTTTTCCCGAGATGATGAGCGTTGATTTTGTTGTTGCAAAGCTTTCAAATCTGAAAAGTGTGGAGTATGCAGAGCCACATTACATATATAGACCCCATTTTATTCCGAACGACCCATTTTTTCTTACTCATCAATGGTATTTGAGGAAAGTTCAAATGCCACTTGCGTGGGATATAACGCAAGGCGATACAAACATCGTTATCGGTATAGTTGACACAGGTGTTGATCTTGATCATCCTGATCTTGCTAGAAACATATGGCGTAACTGGAGAGAGATACCAAATAATGGAATTGACGACGATAGGAATGGATATGTTGATGATTTTGTAGGGTGGGACTTTGGAGGAAAAGATAATTTTAATAATCAGCGATCAAAACAGGATAATGATCCAAGTGAGAAAAAACCGGTTCATGGAACTCATGTCGCAGGGATTGCTTCAGCGGTGACAAATAATGGAATTGGGGTAGCAGGTGCTGGGTTTAGGAGCAAAATCATGGCGGTGAAAGTTTCAATTGATGACGACGATGACAATTTAATTTATTATGGTTACGAGGGGATTGTTTATGCAGTGGATAATGGAGCGAAGATCATAAATTGTAGTTGGGGTGGTGGAGGAAGTTCAAGGTTTGAGCAGGAAGTGATAAGATACGCGACAGCGAAAGGCGCACTTGTTGTCGCAGCTGCTGGAAACGATAGAAGCGATGAATTTCACTCACCTTCGGGATATAAACATGTGTTAAGTGTTGCTTCTGTTGATTCAAATGATGTTAAAGCAGGATATTCAAATTTCGGTGAAACAGTAGATGTTTGCGCACCTGGTGGAACTACCGCAGATGGTAGAATTTTCAACACTTGGTATAACGATACTTATACATCTATAATGGGGACATCAATGGCAAGTCCACTTGTTGCTGGAATAGCAGCGCTTGTTAGAGCGAGGTTTCCTGAACTGACGCCTGATCAAGTTGCTGAAAAAATTAGAGTTACAGCTGATCCGATAGATGATAAAAATCCTAATTATAGACATCAGCTCGGATATGGTCGTGTGAATGCATATAGGGCACTAACTGTTAATTCCCCGGCGGTAAGGTTTGAGGACTTCATAATTGATGATTCTCTTGGAAATAAAGATGGTGCTATTGATCCTGGAGAGACGATACAAATTAAAGGGATTTTTAAGAATTATCTTTTGCCAGCCTCAAATCTCGTTGCGACCCTTGAGACCTCGGATCCATATGTTCAAATAATAAGTGGCGCTTTTACAATTGGAACGCTTGGAACTTTACAATCAAGGAGCAACTTTTCAGAACCATTTAAATTTAGAATAGATCCAAGCACTCCAGAGAATCATACAGTTAAATTTGTCGTGAAAATATCTGCTGGCTCATATAACGATTTTGTTTATTTCAAAGTTTTCGTAAGACCAACTTTCAGGGAGCATAACGCTAACTTTATAACTTTAACTGTTACAAGTCGCGGTAATCTTGCTTTCAACGATTATCCTTCAAACACGCAAGGGAAGGGTTTGCTTTATCGTGATGGGAATAACTTGCTCTTTGAGGGTGCTTTCATGGCTGGATTTAGTAGTTCTAAAATAGTTGATGTTGCAAGGGATGAAACAGGTCAAAGGCAAAGAAGTGATTTCATACATAGAACGCCTTTTTATTTAAGAACGCCAGGAAATATCTCAGCGCAAGATGGGTTTGCAATTTTTAGCGATTCGCTTGCACCAAGTCCGAATAGGGTCGGAATTGAAGTTCAACTTAATAGCTTTGCTTTTGATCAAACACTTGATGATATGAACTTTGTTCTGCTTAAGTATTCAATAATTAACAAATCCGGTTCTGATTACGCTAATTTCCGAGCTGGATTGTTTCTTGATTTTGATCTTGGAAGTGCATATGAAAACATGATCGTTTACGATAGGGTTGGTAATTTCGTTTATGTATATGATATAGAGCCAGATGGTGAGAAGACATTAACAGGGATCGCATTAATCGGTGGAGCCAATCAAGGAGTTTGGTTTATAAATAATGCAGGTGATAACCTGTGGGGAATTTATGATGGATTCACAAAGTCTGAAAAATGGGAGGCGTTAAGTTATAGAGGTGTGAGAAGGGATTCGGCTGGAGCTGGAGATGTTTCTGTTGTTATTTCTGGCGGAACTTCATTGTTTAAGAACAGGGATACATTGAAAATTGGCTTTGCGATCGTCTGCGGTGATAGCTTGCAAGCTTTAAGAAGAGCGGTTATGAGGGCAAGAGAAAGATGGGAATTTATCATAACTGATACTGGGTCTGATAAGATAATACCTAAAAAATTCGTCCTGTATCAAAACTATCCGAATCCTTTCAACATTGAAACGAACATAAAGTTTGCGCTTCCAAAGCCAGCAAATGTAACAATTGAAATTTTTGATGTAACTGGAAGAAAGGTTAGGACTCTTATCAAGGATGAAAAATTTGATGTCGGAGAAAAAACCGTTAAGTTCGTAGCTAACGATCTTCCAAGTGGAGTTTACATTTACAGAATCAAATCTGGCGAGTTTGAAGCTAGCAAAAAGATGGTTTTATTGAAATGAGCCTTTGTTAAGTGAAAAAGAACTTGTATTTATTGAGGTAGGTTTAGTTTTGCTCGTGTGCATTCTTCATCGTAAGGATCAAGGTTAATTCTTCTGAAAATCTCCCCTTTTTGTGTTAAGTAAGTTTTAAGCGGGAGCGATTTCCACATGGCAACTTGATTTTGAGAAAATTTTTTGTTATAAAAATTTTGGGAAATTAAAAATTTAACATTGACCTTCGGTATGAGCAAATTGCTTGAAAACCTCTTTGAGCTTAGCAAAAGAAATACGAACATCAAGATTGAATTCGTCGCTGGGGTTACTACATTTATGACCATGTCTTATATAATTTTTGTTCAACCGGTTGTTTTATCTCACGCTGGAATTGATTTCGGGGCGGGGCTTATTGCAACTTGCGTTGGTTCTGCGATTGGATCAGTGATAATGGCTTTGCTTGCTAACTATCCGATCGCTTTAGCTCCTGGCATGGGGCAAAATTTTTTCTTTTCCTATACCGTTGTTGGGAGCATGGGATTTTCTTGGCAATCCGCTCTTACAATCGTTTTTCTTTCTGGCGTTTTGTTCAGTGTGCTTTCACTTGTAAAGTTAAGAGAAGCAGTTCTTGATGCGATGCCTAAAGGTTTGAAGCATTCAATTGCAACTGGGATCGGGCTTTTCATCACTTTGATAGGTTTTATTCAAGCAGGAATTATAAAGATTAATTCAGGGACAAATTTACCACAGCTTGGTGAGATTCATAGAATTGAGGTTTTGATTTCTATTTTCGGTTTGATTTTTACATCTGTTCTTTTGGCTCGTGGCATAAGAGGGGCAATTTTAATTGGGATATTTTTCTCAACGATATTGGCGATTATTTTGGGAGTTATAAAGTTTGAGGGCAAAGTTATATCGTTGCCAGAGGTGAAGGAAAGCGCGATTTTAAAACTTGATTTTTCAAATCTTTTTGATATCACTTTTATTGTTGCTGTCCTTGTTTTTCTTTATATGGTTTTGTTTGATACTGTCGGCACACTGATAGGTGTTGGGCAGGCAGCTGGACTTGTGGGGAAAGATGGAAAACTTCCAAAAGCTGAAAGGGCACTCTTGTCAGATGCTCTTGCAACTACATTTGGGGCTTTGTTGGGGACATCAACAGTGACTGCTTACATAGAAAGCGCATCTGGCGTTGCGGTTGGTGGGAGAACGGGTTTAACAGCAATCTTTGTCGCTTTATTTTTCTTAATTTCGCTTCTTTTCTATCCCATTGTTAAGTTGGTTGGTGGTGGAGTTGAAGTTTCCGCTGGTTATGTTCTTTATCCAATTACTGCACCAGCTCTTATCATTGTAGGAAGCTTAATGGTAAAACCTATTGTCAATATAAATTGGGACGATATAACTGAGGCGATCCCTGCGTTTATTATGATGCTTGGGATACCATTGACATTTAGCATTGCCGATGGGATCGCTCTTGGATTCACATCTTATGTGATCGTGAAGTTATTCAGTGGAAGACATAAGGAAATAAACTGGATAATAATTGCTTTGACATTCGTTTTCCTGGCGAGATATATCTTTCTTGCTTTAAAATAAACTGGAGGTGGTATTATGGCTTATCAAATTGAAGTAAAACAAATAAAGCCATTTCCAGTTGCGGAATTTGAAGTCACTGTTTCAGGAAAATCTAAAACAATGCACATCGTGTCCGTTGAAGAAAATTATTTCAAGAAATTAACAGAAGGAAAGATAACCGTTGAGAAGTTTGTTTATTTATCCTTTGAATTTTTGCTTGATCGCGAGCCAAACACATCAATTTTAAGGCAATTCAACATTCGCGAGATAAACCATTACTTCCCCGAGTTTGAGAGCGAGATATCAAAGATGTTTTAGGCTAAATTTTGAAATCTTGCTTTATTTTCTTATCTTAAAGCAAAATTTAGAAGCAAATTTATTCGGAGGTTAAAAATCATGGTTCTTCTATTTCAGGCGCAACCAGATGCTACGAGCAGTTTGATCAGCACGATTATAATGTTCGTTGCGATCTTTTTGATTTTCTATTTTTTGATAATAAGACCGCAGCAGAAAAGAGCCAAGGAACATCAAAAACTTATTGAGTCGTTGAAAAAAGGCGACAAAGTTATAACTTCAAGTGGAATTCACGGAAAAGTCGTTGGACTTGACGACAGAACAGTTTTGCTTGAAGTTGATGAAGGTGTAAAAATAAAGTTTGAAAAGGCAGCTATAGCAGTTGTCACTCGTGAAGGTCAAGGTTAATTCATATCTTTAAAATCCCTTAATTATTTTCTGATGGGACAGAGTTAATCTGTCCCAAATTTTTTTATAAAAGGATCTCCCACACGAGATTAGAAACCGCTTGAAATATAAATCTACACGAGGTGAAATATGATGCCAGGTGAAAAATTTAATACGATAGAGGAAGCAATTGAAGATATACGAAATGGGAAAATTGTGATAGTTGTTGACGATGAAGATAGGGAAAACGAAGGCGATTTTATAGTTGCTGCAGAAAAGGCGACACCTGAAGTGGTTAATTTTATGGCAAAATATGGGCGTGGTTTGATTTGTGTTGCTATAACTGAACAGAGAGCACGCGAGCTTGAATTTGAACCGATGGTTGAATTTAACACATCAAGACATAACACAGCTTTTCTCGTAAGCGTTGATTACAAAAAAGGAACAACGACAGGAATCTCTGCCTTTGACAGGGCGAAAACAATTCAAGCGATAGTTGATCCAAATTCAAAGCCTGGGGATTTCGCAAGGCCTGGACATATCTTCCCACTTCAAGCGGTGGAAGGCGGAGTTTTGAGAAGGGCAGGACATACAGAAGCGGCAGTTGATCTTGCGCGACTTGCTGGATTATATCCGGCAGGTGTATTATGTGAGATCATGAACGACGATGGGACAATGGCAAGAGTCCCAGACCTTTTCAAGGTTGCGAAAAAATTTGGATTGAAAATTATAACAATAAAAGATTTAATAAGTTATCGCCTCAAAAGTGAAAAACTGGTTAGAAAAATTACCACAACGAAGCTTCCTACGAAATATGGCTTCTTTGAACTTCATCTCTATGAAAGTTTGACCGATGGAAAAGTCCATGTTGCCCTTGTTAAAGGGAAAGTTGATGATGGTGAACCAGTGCTTGTCCGTGTTCATTCTGAGTGTTTAACTGGCGATGTTTTTGGCTCATTTAGATGTGATTGCGGAGATCAACTTCATTCCGCAATGAGGATGATAGAACGCGAGGGAAGAGGAGTTTTGCTTTATATGAGACAAGAAGGTAGAGGAATTGGACTTGTTAATAAAATCAAAGCTTATAGATTACAGGACGAAGGTAAGGACACAGTTGAAGCAAATGAAATGCTTGGGTTTAAACCTGATTTAAGAGATTATGGAATCGGTGCCCAAATACTTGTTGATCTCGGCGTCAGAAAAATGAGACTTCTTACAAATAATCCCAAAAAAATAGTTGGGCTTGCCGGATACGGGCTTGAAATCGTTGAGAGAGTTCCAATAGAAATCCAACCAAATGAAATTAACATTAACTATCTTAGAACAAAACGAGATAAGCTTGGACATTTAGTGTTAATGGATGAGAAAAATAAAAGTGAAGGCAAATGAAACTTGCATATCCCGAAATACTTGATGTTGGACAGATAAAAAAAGTTTTAGACCGGGCGATTGCAAGAGGCGGGGAATTCGCAGAAATCTATTTTGAATATAGAGTTGAAACGACGATAAATTTTTCAGAAGATAAAGTGAAAAGTTTAAGTTATGGGATCTCACCTGGGCTCGGTGTAAGAGTTATCTCAGGTTCAAAGACTGGCTACGCATATACAAATGATTTTAAATTTGAAAAAATTTTGGAAGTCGCAGAGGTTGCTTCATACATTGCTAATGGTGAAGCAAGTTTCAAAATCGCTGATCTTGAGAATAAAAGAAGTGTAAAGCCAAATTTTTCATCCGACAAACCAATTTATCTTCTTGATATTGATCAAAAAGTTGAATGGCTTAAGCGGGCAAACGATTCAGCAAGAAGTTATGACGCTCGGATAAAACAAGTTGATATAAATTACCAAGAGAGCATCAGATATTTTTGGATTGCGAATTCGGAAGGAATTTTCGTTGAAAGTGAAGATTCTTTGTTTAGAATTTTTATAACTTCAGTAGCAATTGATAATGGATTGCGTGAAATGGGCATAAGTTATGTGGGTGGAAGATATGGATATGATTATTTGATTGAACATTCGCCAGAGAAAGCAGGCATTGAATCAGCAAGCCAAGCTGTTTCAAAATTAAATGCAAAGCCAGCACCAGCTGGAAATTTCCCTGTTGTAATTAAATCAGGTTGGGGCGGAGTTCTTGTCCATGAGGCCGTTGGACACGGGCTTGAGGGTGATTTCAATAGAAAAGGGATATCAGTTTATTCCGGAAAAATAGGTCAAAAAGTTTGTTCTGAACTTGTCACAATTATTGACGATGGCACTGTTCCTAACTCAAGAGGTTCACTTGCGATTGATGACGAAGGAACACCTATGCAAAAAACCGTATTAATAGAAAACGGAATTTTAAAGGGATACATGCTTGATAAGTTAAACGCAAAACTTATGAATCTTGAATCAACAGGCAACGGTCGGCGTGAATCATATAGACATTATCCATTGCCGAGAATGCGAAACACTTACATTGATGCCGGAAAAGACGATCCCAATGATCTGATAAAGAGCGTTAAGTTCGGAATATATGCGAAATCTTTAGGCGGAGGTCAAGTTGATATTGTAAGTGGAAATTTCGTGTTTGAAATAAACGAAGGATATTTAATAGAAAATGGTGAAATAACATATCAAATTCGTGGCGCAAATTTAATTGGGAATGGACCTGATATTATGAAGAAGGTTATCGGCGTTGGAAACGATCTTGAAATTGAGAAAAGGACAGGAACATGTGGGAAAGATGGACAATATGTCCCAGTAGGAGTTGGGCAACCAACCATCCTCGTAAGTGAAATAACAGTCGGCGGGACACAGGTTTGATGAAGATGATCGCTTCAAAAATTTCTCTTTTGCTCTTTTTATTCTACGGTTGCAATTTTATTGTCAACATCAAAGATGAAATGATAAAGGAGAGAGTTCAAGCATACAAAAAGGGTTTCAATTTCGTTTCGTGGAGACGGACCGAATATGGCTCAGAGCAAGCGCGAACTTCGTTTGACACTATGGCGACATCTGGAGCGAATTGGGTTTCGGTTGTTGTGACGCTTTATCAAAAGAAGTTGAATGACACGGTGATCATAGAAGATATAAACCGAACACCGAGCGTATATTCAATTTCGCAAATAATTCAATATGCACATTCAAAAAATTTTGGTGTTATGTTGAAGATTCATGTTGATGTTTATGATGGAACTCCGAGAACGAAAATTAAACCTGTGGATGTTGGCGCGTGGTTTAGAAATTATTCAAGATATGTTTTAAATTATGCAAGGATATCTGAAATGCTTGGGGTTGAGATGTTTTGCGTTGGAACAGAACTTGCTTCGCTGAGCGCAGAGAGAAAACTTTGGTCGGATTTAATTGATAGCGTCCGCAAAGTTTACAACGGAAAGATAATTTACGCTTCAAATTTTGATGAATATAGAAATGTTTCTTTTTGGGATAAGGTTGATTATGTAGGCATAGATTTTTTCGCTCCGGTGTCAAATAAACTGGATCCCGTTTACGATGAGCTTGTCCTCGGATGGCAACCGTATTTAAACGATTTGAAAAGTTGGTATACCGAAAATCACAAAGATAAAAAGTTGATTTTCACTGAAATTGGTTATCCTTCAACTGATGGAGCGAGCATGAGGCCTTGGCAAAAAGGCACAGTTGTTGATTTTGCGGAGCAAAGTTTATGTTATCAAGTTGCGCTTGATGTGATTTCACATATTGATTTCGTTGATGGTGTGTTCTTTTGGAATTGGGATGCGGATTTAAAAGATGATTCCTTGAAAACGGGTTTTTCTCCGTATAGTAAACCAGCTTTTGAAGTTGTTAAGAAACACTGGTTAAAACAACAGCAGATTTTAAGTAAAAACAAAATTAATTGACTCAAAATGATGGGCGACAGAAATGATGTAATCTATCTATCAAGGGAAAAGTACGAGGAACTTAAAAAAGAATTATCTGAGCTAAAAACAAAGGGCAGGGCAGAAGTAGCAAGGAAAATTGCTGAAGCAAGATCGCACGGCGATCTTTCTGAAAACTCGGAATATGAAACGGCGAAGCAAGAACAAGAAATGCTCGAGCTGAAAATTCAGAAACTTGAAGAAACACTTGCCAAAGCAAAAGTTATAGATACGAAAAATCTACCGAACGATAAGGTCTATCTATACTCAAAAGTTAAAGTTCTTAATCTCAATACAAATCAAATCATTGAATACACGATCGTTTCATCGCAGGAGGCAAACTCGGCAGAGAAAAAAGTTTCTGTTCAATCGCCGATCGGAAAAGGATTGCTTGGAAGACAGGTTGGAGATGTGGTTGAGGTAAAAGTTCCAGCTGGAATTGTGAAATATAAAATACTTGAGATAAACAGATAATTTAAAAGTTTTGTCTTTGTCCATCACCGTTTTTGAATTAAGTGAAAACTAAAATGGGGATCCCTCTAAGTTGTGGATCCCCTTAATTTATTCTTTAGCGGATGCTTTTCTTAATCTGTCCATTATTGCAAGACCAAGTCCGACTTCTGGAACTTCTTGTGCATAAATCACATCAACATTTGAATCATCAAGCCGATGGAGCGCCGAAAACAAGTTGGCAGCAGCTTCAACTAAATCACCGCTTTCAGACAATATCTCAATATGTTTCGCTTTAATTTTTAAGTCAGTTTTCTTGAAAAGTAGAAGACCAAGGTTTTCGGAGGATTCCTTTATCTCATCAAATGATTTAAAGATTTTAACAGGGGTTCTTGGTGAATAGTGTTTTTTAAGTTGCCCAGGCGAAAGTATTTTTTCGGCTCTTGTTTGAATTATAACTTTACCTATGACTTTTTCTATTTCTTCTATTGGAAGTCCACCTGGGCGAAGAATTTTTGGCTCGTCGTCAATTAACGATAAAACAGTTGATTCAACACCTATTGGAGTTTTCCCTCCGTCAAGAATTAAGTCAACTTTATCGCCAAGCATTTTTTCAACATGTTCAGCGGTTGTTGGGCTGATATAACCAAATGGATTTGCACTTGGTGCAGAGATCGGGGTTTGAGCGTTTTCAATTAGCGCAAGCGCAACGGGATGAGAAGGCATTCTAATAGCAACGCTTGGAAGACCAGCGGTGACGATGTCGGGAACGATGTCTGACTTCGGCAAAACCAAAGTCAAAGGACCTGGCCAAAACTTTTCTATAAGTTTTTTGGCTCTTTCATCTACTTTTGTTGTGAGATTTTCAAGCCACTCAATTTTAGAGATGTGAACAATAAGTGGATCAAAGGCTGGCCGTTTTTTGACTTCAAAAATTTTTGCAACCGCATATGGATTCAAAGCGTTTGCACCAAGCCCGTAAACTGTTTCAGTTGGAAATGCAACTAATCCACCTTCTTTTATGATTTTCCCAGCAAGTTTTATGTTTTCTTCAGTTGCTTTAACTCTCATCGGTCAAAAATGCTTAAGTTTCTGAAATCTTTTCATTTGTCTGCCAAATTTAAAATTTTCGGAATGAAATTCGCAAAAAATTTTTATTAACTTTTAATCATTTTCCTCTGGCACGAGCTTTGCAATATAAATTTACAGAAAATTTTTCAAGTTTTATAAAAAAATAAAAACGAGGTGGAAAACTATGCCAAAAATTGTTGGGATTGATCTTGGAACCACAAACTCTGTCGTTGCAGTAAAAATGGGAAATGATGTCGTTGTTATACCAACATCTGAAGGTCCAAGGACGCTTCCATCTGTTGTTGCGTTTACTAAAACGGGTGAGCGGCTCGTTGGACATCCTGCGAAAAGACAGGCGATCACAAATCCGGAGAATACGATATATTCAATAAAAAGATTTATGGGAAGATTCTATGATGAGGTGATTGAGGAAGCAAGGCGAGTTCCGTATAAAGTTGTTCGTGGTCCGAATAACACAGCGAGAGTTCAAATTGGAGACAGGGTTTATTCACCACCGGAGATTTCAGCGATGATTTTGCAAAAATTAAAACAGGATGCAGAAGCTTATTTGGGTGAAAAGATAACGGATGCGGTTATAACTGTCCCAGCATACTTCAATGACGCACAGCGTCAAGCAACTAAAGAAGCAGGTGAAATTGCGGGATTGAATGTCAGAAGAATAATCAACGAGCCAACCGCAGCAGCTCTTGCTTTTGGGCTTGACAAGAAAGGTAAGCAAATGAAAATCGCAGTTTTTGACCTTGGTGGTGGAACTTTTGATATCTCAATTCTTGAAATTGGTGAAGGTGTCTTTGAAGTCAAAGGGACGAGCGGCGATACACATCTCGGTGGAGATGATTTTGATCAAAGGATAATTGATTGGATAGCGGAGGAGTTTTTGAAGCAAGAGGGAGTTGACCTTCGCAAAGATCCGATTGCTTTGCAAAGATTGAAAGAAGCTGCAGAAAGAGCTAAAATTGAGCTTTCAAGCCGACTTGAAACAGAGATAAATCTTCCATTTATCACAGCGACCAACACTGGACCTAAACATTTGCAAATGACTTTGACAAGGGCAAAGTTTGAAGCATTAATAGATGATCTTTTGCAGAAGCTTATTCCACCTTGCGAAGAAGCTTTGAGAAGAGCGAAGTTAACGGTTAACGATATTGATGAGGTTATTCTCGTCGGTGGTTCAACAAGAATTCCAAAAGTCCAGCAAATCGTTCGTGATTTCTTCAAGAAAGAACCGAACAAGAGCGTCAATCCAGATGAAGCAGTTGCAATTGGTGCTGCGATTCAAGCTGCTGTCCTTGCTGGCGAAGAAAAAGATATTCTATTACTTGATGTCACACCACTTTCGCTCGGTGTTGAAACGCTTGGTGGAGTGATGACTGTTTTAATCCCTGCAAATACAACGATTCCGACAAGAAAGACCGAGATATTCACAACAGCAGCTGATAATCAAACTTCAGTTGAGATCCATGTTTTGCAAGGTGAAAGACCGATGGCAAAGGATAATAGATCGCTCGGTAGATTTATACTTGATGGAATACCACCGGCTCCGAGAGGAGTGCCACAAATTGAAGTTACATTTGATATAGATGCAAATGGAATTTTACATGTCACCGCAAGAGATAAAGCAACAGGTAGGGAACAAAGCATAAGAATAACAGCGTCAAGCGGATTAAGCAAAGAAGAGATAGAACGAATGAAGCGAGAGGCTCAAGAACACGCTGAGGAAGACAGAAGAAAACGTGAAGAAGCGGAACTTAGAAATCAAGCTGACAACCTCGTTTATACAACACGCAAGCAATTGCGTGAAATAGGTGATAAATTACCATCCGACTTGAAGAGTAAAATTGAAATGAAGGCAAATAAACTTGAAGATTTGATCAAAACGAACGCACCTATCGCTGACATAAGAGCTGGTATGGATGATTTAACTCGTGCTTGGAACGAAGCTTCAAGTTATCTATATCAACATGCAACTTCTGGAACTAGCTACGGAAGTGGTTATACAGGAGGTACTTCTCAAGAGTCGGAAGCGAAGAAAGATGTTAAAGACGCTGACTATGAAATAGTTGACGATAAAGATAAGAAAGAGAAGAATTAAAAGATTCAACAGAGGCGAGGTTTTAACCTCGCCTTTTTTGTTGAATTATGAATACGTCTGATTTTTAAAAACATTCTTGCTCGCTTTTTCTGTTAAAATTCCAACACATAAAATAGTATACTTTAAACAGCGTTTTGATTTTTTGCTAAACAAAAAGAAAGGAGGTGAAAGTAAATGAATTGGAATAAATTCACGATAAAATCGCAAGATGCAATTCAAAAGGCGATGCAAATTGCATCCGAGAAAAGTCATCAGGTGATTGAACCTGAGCATCTACTGCTTGCATTGATTGAAGATGAAACTGGTCTTGTTAATTCAATTATAAAGAAAATCGGCGGAAACATTCAATACATCAAAAATAAACTAAATCAATCAATAAGCCGATTTCCTCAAGTTCAAGGAGCTGGGCTTGGGAATCAGTATATATCTCAAAGTTTGATGAAAGTTTTTGATGATGCGTTAAGAGAGGCAAATCAGTTAAAAGATGAATATATAAGTGTTGAACATCTTTTGATAGCTCTTGCCGAAAACAAAAACAACGACGCTGGAAAAATCCTTGCTGAACAAGGTATAACCAAAGATGCAATTCTTAAGGTAATGAGAGAAATTCGTGGCTCGCAAAGAGTTACAGATCAGAATCCGGAAGATAAATATCAAGCATTACAAAAATATGGAAGAGATTTAACTGAATTAGCACGGCTTGGTAAGCTTGATCCTGTGATTGGCCGAGATGAGGAAATCCGTCGTGTTATGCAGGTCTTGTCAAGAAGGACGAAAAATAATCCTGTGTTAATCGGTGAACCGGGCGTTGGTAAGACAGCAATTGTTGAGGGAATTGCACATAGAATTGTCCAAGGTGATGTACCTGAACCGTTGAAAAACAAAAGAATTTTCGCACTTGACATCGGTGCGTTGATCGCAGGGACAAAATATCGTGGAGAGTTTGAGGATAGGTTAAAAGCTGTTTTACGTGAAATTCAAGAATCAAACGGTGAAATTATTCTTTTCATTGACGAGCTACACACAATTGTTGGAGCTGGCGCAGCTGAGGGCGCAGTTGACGCAGCAAATATGTTGAAACCGGCGCTTGCCCGTGGAGAATTGCATGCAATTGGTGCAACTACGATTGATGAGTATAGAAAACATATTGAAAAAGACCCAGCGCTTGAGAGAAGATTTCAACCGATTCTCGTTGAAGAACCATCGGTTGAAGATACGATTTCAATTTTAAGAGGTTTGAAAGAAAAGTATGAAGTGCATCATGGCGTTAGAATCACGGATGCAGCGATCGTCGCAGCTGCGCAATTGAGCCATAGATACATAACCGATAGATATTTACCTGACAAAGCGATTGATTTGATAGATGAAGCAGCGTCAAAGTTAAGAATAGAAATTGATTCAATGCCCGAAGAACTTGATGAAATTGAAAGAAAAATTAAGCAACTTGAAATAGAGCGAGAAGCAGTAAGGCGAGAGCTTGCTTCAAATTACGCAACTGATATTGACAAAAAAGCAACACAGAGAAAGCTTGAAGATATTGAGCAAGAACTTGCATCTTTGCGTGAGGAAAGAGATCGCCTCAGAGCCCATTGGCAAACTGAAAAGGAACTTATAAAATCAATTCGTGAGATGAAAGAACAAATTGAAAAAGCCAAAATTGAAGCTGACAAAGCAATGAGAGAAGGTGATTATGCTAAAGTTGCAGAGTTAAGATATGGTGTAATTCATTCGCTTGAAATGAAACTCAAAGAGACAACTCAAAAATTAGCTGAAGTCCAAAAGGATTTAAGAATGTTGAAAGAAGAAGTTGATGCAGAAGACATCGCTGAGATAGTTTCAAAATGGACAGGAATACCTGTTCAGCGAATGCTTGAAAGCGAAAGAACTAAACTACTTCATATGGAGGAAAGATTGCATGAAAGAATTGTTGATCAAGAGGAGGCAGTAAGAGCCGTAAGCAACGCAATTCGCAGAGCAAGAGCTGGACTTCAAGACGAAAGAAGACCAATTGGTTCTTTCTTGTTCATAGGTAGCACGGGCGTTGGGAAAACAGAGCTTGCGAAAGCGCTCGCTGAACTTTTGTTTAACGATGAAAATGCGATGATAAGAATTGACATGTCTGAGTATATGGAAAGATTTTCCGTTTCAAGGTTAATTGGTGCACCGCCTGGTTATGTCGGATATGAGGAAGGTGGTCAATTAACAGAAGCAGTTAGAAGAAAACCTTATTCGGTCGTTTTACTTGACGAAATTGAAAAAGCGCATCCAGAAGTATTTAATATATTGCTTCAGGTCCTTGAGGATGGAAGATTAACCGATAGCAAAGGTCATGTCGTTAACTTCAAAAACACGATCATAATTATGACTTCAAACATCGGCTCGCATATAATCCAGGAGAAGATGGCGAAGATGACTGATGAAAACAGGGACAAAATTATGGAGGAATTAAGAAACGATTTGATGCAAATTTTAAGACAAACAATAAGACCCGAATTTCTGAATAGAATTGACGAGATAATTTTCTTCAAACCGTTGACTAAAAATGACATACTGAAGATAGTTGATTTACAGATCAAGCAAGTTAACAAGCGACTTGAAAAGAATAACATGAAGATTGAACTCACAGATAAAGCAAAGATATGGCTTGCTGATATTGGATACGATCCGACCTATGGTGCGAGACCTTTGAGAAGAGTTATACAAAAGCATATACTTGATCCGCTTGCGGAAAAAATCCTTGCGGGTGAATTCATGAACGGAGATACAGTTGTTATAGACATTGACTTTTACGGAAAACCCGTTTTCAACAAGAAGGTTGAAGTTGAGGTCGTATAAGAAAGCGGGGGAGCAAATTCCCCCGTTTTTAGTTTATTTCAAATTTCATACTCAATTGACAAATTGAAATTTCTTATCGGTGCAAGATTACCGACGATTTCAACATAGTTGTATTGTAAAAGGTTGTTCACATTTGCAAAAATTTTAAGCTTTCTAAAGTCAAAGCCTAACCTTGCATCAACAACATATATTGGAACCCTTGCTTCTGCATCAGGAACGATAAGTTTTAAAAGTTGGTCTATTCTTTCATACTTACTTATGAACCTGAAATCAAAGCCCATATGGAAAATTTTGTAATTCAAATTCGTATTTGCATAAAAGATATGTTTTGGTCTGTATTTCAAGATTGCATCCTCGCTTAAATCCCATGGGAATAGATAAGTGTATCCAATTGAAAAGTTCAAAAAAGATGTTGGAAATAAATTGATTCCAATTTCCGCTCCTTGAATCCTTGCCTCGGTCACATTTTTAAAAATAATTTTCCCATCAATGTCAAACACAGGTTCTATCAAATTCCAATAGTGATTCCAAAACAGCGAAAAATCAATCATCGCTAAAGAATGTATAAATCTTGACCCAACTTCAAATGATATTGCTCTTTCTGGTTTTAAAGATGGATTTGGTTTAATTGTAACTCCAGCTGCTGTAGTGCTTGTGAATGCTTCGCTTATCGCTGGGGCTCTAAAACCAGAGCCAAACGATGTCCTGAAATTTAATGCGTTGCTGATTTTGTAAATTGCGCTAAATTTTGGATTTATTTGCCCAGTGTATTTTAAAGAGTCAAGTTTATATAAATCATTTCTCAAGCCAAGCGAAATTGAGAAACTCTCGGAAAGTTTAATGTCGTCTTGAAGATATATAGCAACTGAATGTGAGTTTCTTTTTCCAAAGAGTGATGATTTAACATCATTGTAAATTAGATCAAGCCCGAAGATCAAATAGTTTTTATCGTTTGGTTGGTAATTGATTTGTATTTCTGAATTTATGAAGCCTGCTGTGCTTCTATTCTGAGGTGTTAGATTATCGTTCCATTTGTTTCTGAAAAATCCTAAACGAGCTAAATAAAAAAGACGATCGTTTAAAATTCTTTTATATTGTGCAAATGTGACAAATCTTTCAGAATTTACCCTTGATCCAAGGTCCTCGTCTCTTGGTCTAAGTGCGTTTCGTAAGTTCTTCCAATAAAAGAAAGTTTCATTTTTCTGACGAATGTAGTTGAAAACAAAACTCAAGTTTGAGTAAGGGGAAAAATTATATTTTGACTTTGTAAATAAGTTCCACCTGTGATAATTTTGATTCTGTTTATATCCTTCATCAATGCTTCGTTGTATGTGAATAAGGGAGGAGAGGTTTCCAACGGAAAAGTTAAAAGATGCAAAGCCACCGTAGTAAAATCTATTTTTTGGGCTCCATCTCCATTGAGGATAATATGGTTTGTCATACATTCCAAGGTATGTTCGGAATCTGAAGGATTGTTTTTGTGTCGTTTCTTTCGTTATAACATTTATAACTCCGCCTATCGCATTTGATCCGTAAAGAGCTGAGCCAGCTCCCTTTACTATTTCAATTTTCTCAATTTGCCAAACTGGGATCGCTTCCCAAATAATTTCTCCTGCATCGCCTGTTAAGAACGGCATACCATCAAAAAGAAGTAAAACCCTCGTTCCAGTCCCACGACTATATCCACTTGAACCGCGAATGTTCACTTGATATTGGATCATATTAACACCAGGGACATAGCGAAGTATATCATCAATTTGAAGATTATTTCTATTTGAAATCATCTCAGATTCAACCACATGAGTGCTTATAGGGATTTCGCTTAAAATTTGTTCCCTTCTTGTTGCTGTTACAATTATTGGTTCTGTTGTATATGCGGTTGGTCTTAATTCAACGATTAAGTTCGTTTCTTGTGAAGGTAAAATTTCAATTTTTTCTCTCTTGATTTCATAACCTATAGCAGAAAACCTGACGGTGTATTTACCAGTTGGAATGTTTTTAATACTAAATTTCCCTCTCTGATCCGTAGCTGTTCCGAGGAATGTGTTTTCAATTATAACATTTACTCCAAAAATTGGTTGTTTTGTTTCTTCGTCAAGCACTGTTCCTGATAAATTACCCATTTTGGGCTGTTGTGAGAAAAGATGTGAAGTTGTTAGAATCAAAAGTAAAAGAAACTTCATTTTTCAATCTCAATTTGTTTTGTGATTAATAGCCCAATTATTTCGGATAATTTAAATGGTTGAGGTGGTGGATTTCTAAAATCACAAACTATGTTGATTCCACGGATAAATCTACCAGGGGGGATATAAAGTGGTGTTGGGATTGTATCGGACTTGGTTGTGTCGTAAACACCAATTGCTTTCCAATCAGAAAATATGTTTGCACCATATTGAAGTGCTACGACGATATATTCCCATCTTCCAGTATCAGCTAGAACTTCATACTTTGCTGAATCAACTCTCCTTGGCAATGATTGGCTGAACTTTGCTTTTCCTTCTATTACCTCGCTTATTATGTTTTTAGGTGGATAATTTCTGAAAGCGACGACCCTTAGATCATAAATTGTGTCTGGCCATGTCCCTTTGAAATAAACAATTCCTCCGAAACCTGGCTCCTCATATTGTGTTGAGGTATCAACTTCTGGTGGTTTCAATCCGTGATCGCATGAGTAGAACGAGAGAAGAAAAAAGATGATAAAAAGTTTAGCTCGCATATTTGCAAAACTTCGTTTGTTTTTTTATCTTTTAAAAGTCAAAAACAAAAACTTAATTTAAATGGCAAAGATAAAGGAGAAGAAACCGAAGACAGTTTTACAGAGGAACGAGATCCCATTTTCAAAGAAAAATTTCGTTGTTATTATCTTAGGTGTCGTTTTGATTTTCATCGGCTTTTATCTAATGATAATTGGTGATGTGGACGATTTCATTGCGATTACGCTTGCGCCGATTATTCTGTTTATTGCGTATGTTTTGATCATACCATTTGGAATTTTGAAAAAGTTCAAAAACGAAAAAAGTTAACCTTTTTTCACACTTCTTCCGAGCTTTTCTTCAACGCTTCTAACTTTGCTTTCTAATGCTCCAGTTCGACCTTTTCGGTAATCTACTTTGATTGTTATTGATATCCTGTTGCAATCTTCTTTAAGTGCTTCAAAGCATTTTTTTATTGTGTTGAAGACATCATCCCATTCGCCTTCAACTATCGTACCCATTGGTGTTAATTTGTATTCAAGTCCGCTTTTCTCAACTATGTCAATACATCTTGCGACGAATTTGCTCACGCTTTCTCCTTGTCCTATAGGTGTCATACTAAATTCACAAAGGAGCATTTTACCTTTTCAATTTTGTTTTGATTTGAGATTGATATAATCTTCGTATAAACTTTTTATGCATTCGGTGCAAAAGTAATAAAGTTTTTCTATGCCAATTGCTCGTTCAACGAGATTTTCCTTTTCAAAAAATCTACCACAGAGTGTACACTTTGCGCGGGTTGAATATGGATTGACGCTTCTTTCCTGTTTAAGGATAAGACCATAACCATAAAAAATTGCAAAGATAACTATCAAAACAATAACGGCAATTCCAATAAAACCGACCATTTGGATTATTTCTCCTTCTTTATAACATATTTTTCGTAAATTTCGCGAAGTCGCTTCATTGAGAGCGAATCAAGGTCTTCGTCATCTTTGTGCCTTTTTAAAAGCATTTCAAAATCATACTTGTCTTTTCCTTTAAGTCGGTAAGATATTCTGTTGAGTTCCTCAATCATCTTCTTTTGCTCTGCGTATGTTGCCATGTTTTTAAAAATCATTAAGTTTTAAAACGAATATGTCATCCCTAAAATTAAGGTCATCGTATCAAAGTTAACCCTTGGTCTAAAAGGTGCTTGATCAATTTGGATAGTGTATCCGCCGTAATTTATAAATTTTTCTGTAAACTTATTTTCCGTTTCAACCATCGGATCACGAAATTTTAACTCAACTCTTGCTCCGAACCTTTCGCTAAAATTATACATCACCCCAGATATTACTTGAATTCCAAGGTTAATAGGAGATTTTTGAATTTTACTTTTAACATTCAAAATTGACTTTGTGAAATCACCTTTATATGCACCAAGACCACCGCCGATGTAAATGTTCCATCTTTGAGAGCTAAAAGGTGCAACGAAAAATAAACTCAATTCAGCGATGTAAATTCTAAACCTATCTTCAACAGGAATTCTTACTACTTGGTTTGATATGCGGCGTATCAAAAAATCTTCAACTTTTTTATCCACAACTTCTAATGAAAATCCAAGTAAATATCCGTCTGTAAATTCATATCTGAAATCTGCCGAGATCCCAATCCACCCGTTGATCTCTTTTGAAAGGTTTCGTATCCCTCTATCGTTTGAAATCACATTTGGATATACAAATGCGGAGAGAATATAATTGAAATTTACGCCGATGGTTTTGTTTGGCTGGGAGAGCAAGAAATCAGTAAGCAAAAAAATTAGAAAAGTCAAGATTTTAATGCTCTTTGAATGCATGATCTAGTTTTAACATTCTTTGAAAGCAAGACCCCACCTTAAAATGGTGGGGCAATTAAAATCTATTGTTCAAAGTACAAAGAGCGGTTGTCAACAATTTTAGAATTCTTTTTCAAGTTATCAAGCCAAATGAAGAAAATCGTGTTTTTCTTCTCGTTGTAAATCTGTTCCTTAAGCATATCATATTGAGATTTATAAGCGGATGAATCAAATGGCGTTTTATTCACGAGCTGGACAAGATATATATTTGAGTTCCCTTTTATTGGTTGCGATATTTGACCTGGTTTCAAATCAAGAAGCTTTCCGAGGACATTTTCGTCAGTGCCGATTCCTGGAATTCCACCTGAAAGAGTAAAACCAGAAGCTGTTTTTACCTCAAGCGTAGAATCAAGTTTAACTATAGCATCAAGCCCGTCCTTTTCATTAAGTTTATTTCTCAAATTTGCAATATATTCAAATGCTTTATTTTTTAATTTTTCTCGTCTTACTCTGACTTTTAGCGCTTCTTTGATTTCTTCAAATGGTCTTATTCCGGCTTCTTTGATTTCTGCTATTGTGAAAACTGCGAATCCATCTCTGAGTTTGAAAACTGGACTTACAGCGCCAATTTTATTTGAGAATGTCCAATCTAAAATCGTTTTATTAAATCCAATTCCAGGGATTGGTGAATCTTTTGTAAATGGTGGTGTTGTTTTAATTTCAAGCCCAAGGGCTGAAGCTTCTTGAACGAAGTTTTCCCCTCTAACTGTGTGTGAAAAGTCCTCCGCACGTTTTCTTTGTGATTCTATCGTTTCTGAGCTTGCTCTAACGCTTAACTTAAGATCTGCGATTTTAAGCTCGCGGTTATCTTTTGCAACAACTTTGATAATATGCAAACCATATTGAGTTCTCACTGGACCAATTATCTCGCCGGGCTTTGCTTTGAAAACTGCTTCTTCAAATTCTTTTACCATTCTGCCTTTTCCGAACCATCCAAGGTCTCCGCCTTTTCGTGCGGTTGCTTGATCAGCGGAGAAAGTCGCAGCTAGATTTGCAAAATCATCGCCTCTTTTTGCGAATGAGAGAACTTCCCTGGCTAAATTATATGACGCCACCGTATCGCGAGTAAGTGGTATTAAGATGTGGCTTGCTCTTACAAATATATCCGTCCCTTTTCGTTCATCAAGGATTTTAATTAAATGGAATCCATCACTTAATTTCAAAGGACCGACAATTTCCCCGACTTTTTTATCCCATATTTCGTTTTCAATTTCGGGCATAAGTTCACCATGCTTGAAAAATACATCCGAGAAAGGTGTTTCAGAGTAATTTTTTACAAGTTCAATGAAATCAGCGCCTTGCAATGCTTGCTGTTTGAAATTTTCAAGTTCCCTTAAAACGGAAGCGGAATCCTCTGATGAAGGGGCATCGGAGAAAACGACATATTTTAATCTTCTTGTTTCCTGAACTCTGAATTCATCTTGATGATTTCGGTAATACTCTCTGATTTCATCATCTGTTGGTTCGGTTATGCTGTTTGCAAACTTATTTGGATCAAGCGAAACATATTTTATCTCATATCTCGTGTTTTGTTTTTCAAATCTTTCCCTTATTTCTCCTTCGCTTACCCGAATGCTAGCAAGGATTCGGCTTTGAAGTTTTTCGGTTAATTTCTGAGCTCTTAAAAACTTTTCAACCTCAATCCAAAACTGCCTCGCTTCAGGTGTTGTTGCTTTTAAAGCTCTTTCAAGAAGTGTTCTATCTAAATTTCCAAGTGAATCAACGAAATTTCTTTTAACTACCTCGGGAAGCGTTTCAGGTGAATTCAAAACCCAATCGGTTATTTCATCATCGGTTACTTTTATTCCAAGTTTTCTTATTTCCTGTTCTATGAGTTTTTTTGTGACAAGTTGTTCCCAGATCTGATTTCTTAACTGCTCAAGCATGAACTCGTCTGGCTCGCTTCCGGTCCTTTGTCTATAGTTTTCAATTTCAAATTCAAGTGCTTGATTGAACTCTTGATAAGTTATTTCCTCACCATTGACTTCACCTATGGGTTCATAAGGGTTTTCTCTTTGATGTCGTCCTGTTATATCCATTCCCCAATCCAGGACGATCGTAAGAAGAAATAAAAACACAAGTGATAAAAGTATCACAGGAAGATTATTTCTCATTTTAGCCATTACAGGCATGGTGCGTTTTTCACCTCAAATTGTTTTTAAATTTTTGATAAATTTAAGCGAAAAGGGTTTAAAAATCAAAAGACGATTATGTGGCTTTATTATAGAGATTTGCGGCAGTCCAAGGGCAAAATTAATAGTTGACTTTCAATGTTTTTTAAATCAAATGCAGAATGTTTTCAACCCTTTATATTTCCTATCGGTCTTAAGGCTGCAACTTTTCTGGAGATTCCAGCTCTATCAACTGCTTCAACGACATCTGATATGTTTTTGTAAGCGGCGCCTGCCTCTTCCACGAGACCTGACTTTGAAGCAGCTCTTACATATATTCCGCGTTCTTCCATCTGTTTTACGAGTTGGTTGTAACTTATCTCTTTTTTGGCTTTATGTCTACTCATTGTTCTACCGCTACCGTGGCAAGTTGAGCCAAATGTTTCTTCCATAGCTCTTTTAGTTCCAACGAGAAGATATGAACCAGTTTCCATTGAGCCTCCGATGATAACAGGTTGACCAGTATCTCTATAGATTTCAGCAAGTTCAGGGTGTCCGGGTCCAAATGAGCGAGTTGAACCTTTCCTATGGACAAGTAATTTTTTAATTTTACCGTCAATTTCATATTCCTCTGCTTTTGCGATGTTATGCGCAACATCATAAATAAGATGCATTTCAAGGTCTTCGGCAGATTTTTTGAAAACTTTTTCAAAAGCTTCCCTTACCCGATGCAAAATAACTTGACGATTAGCGAAAGCCATATTTGCAGCACAGAGCATCGCTGAATAATAGTCCCTGCCTTCAGGAGAATCAATTGGAGCACAAGCAAGCTCTTTATCAAGAAGCGGAATTCCATATTTTTTCATCGCATCAAGAAAAACTTTCAAATAATCAGTTGCTATCTGATGGCCAAATCCGCGCGAACCGCAATGAATCATAACAACGATTTGCCCTTCTTGCTCAATTCCGAAAGCATTTGCAACATTTTGATCAAAAATTTTATCAACAACTTGAATCTCAAGATAATGATTTCCTGAGCCAAGGGTTCCAAGCTGATCTATTCCACGCTCTCTTGCTTTATGGCTTACCTTTGATGGATCAGCGCCTTTTATAGCGCCGTGCTCTTCAATTCTTTCAAGATCCTCTTTCCAACCGTATCCGTGTTCAACGCACCAGCGCGCACCTTTTACCATCACCTCATCAAATTGTGAATTTGATAACTTAACAAATCCAGTTGCTCCGACTCCGGTTGGGACTGTTTGAAATAGCAGGTCAACAAGTTCTCTTAGTTTAGGTTTGACTTCTTCAATTGTCAAATTAGTTTTAACAAGTCGCATTCCACAATTAATGTCAAAGCCGATCCCACCAGGTGATATCACGCCGTTTTCAAAATCAAACGCAGCTACTCCACCGATCGGAAAGCCATAACCCCAATGGCCATCAGGCATACAGAGAGCGTATTTTTGAATTCCCGGAAGACAAGCGACATTTGTGACTTGTTCAAATACTCCTTCATCCATTGAATCAAGAAGTTGTTTAGTTGCGTAAATTCGCGCTGGGACACGCATTCCTTTTTTATATGTCTCAGGTATTTCCCAAATTACTTCAGAAATTCTTTTTATCTCCTTTGGGGCTGGCATTTTCTGCTTGAAGGTTTTGTTTTTGAATTTTGCGTTAATAATTTACAAAAAATTTTAAAGTAATTCCAATGCACTTCACATTTGCTTAAGTTGCGATCCTTATTCTGACGGTAGGAAGGATTCTAACTATTTCTTTACATCTCCTTCGTTTCTTGGCTATGGCAGACGATACAGGGCTTTTTCCAGTCAAAGTTTTCAAAGTCAAAAACCAGAGCATAAGTTAAACCCTTATCCGTCCACGAGAGTATATTAAAACCATCTCGTGTATCAAGGTAGAAATCAATTTCTTTAAAATTTACCTTCCTTTTGCCGTAAGGAGTTGCACTTTTAGACGGAGCAACAAACAAGGTCATTGGACGATTGTCCATTTCATAAGATACAAGCGCAGCATAGTCATTATTTAAAGCAACAAGTCGTGCCCCCTTTATGCGATAGGGTTGATTTGAAGGATCAGGATAACGCGGAAGCCGAAAATTAAATTTTAATTTACCATTGAACCAATTTGAAATCTCTGTCTCTGAAGACGACACTACTTCAAGTGGAAGTTGACCATTGACTTGACGCATGTGATTCTCAACGGCGATTTTAACAAAATCGGTGCGTTCTGAATGGAAGTAAATAAAAGATATTGTGATGATTAAAAGAATCGCAATTATGCCGGCAAAAGCGATGTATTTTATAGTTTTTCTTCTTTCTGGTTTGAATCTTTCAATTTGTTTTGTGAGTTCCGTTTTGAAATCTTTGGATTGAATTTTTACCTCATCTTTTAGGGCTCTTATTGAATCAATGAAATCACGCTGTTGCTTTAGAATTTTTGTGCAATCTGGGCATTCTTTTATGTGTTGTTTGAAAAGTTCAAGCTCATCGCCAGCAAGCTCACCATCAAGGTAAAGATTAATCCATATTTTGATTGTTTTGTGATCTATCATTACTGCTTTTTTTCGTAAATTTTTAAAAATGTTTCTTTAAGTTTTTCTCTTGCCCTGTTTAATCTTGACATAACTGTGCCAACAGGGCAGTTTAGAATTTTTGAGATCTCGTTATAAGAAAAATCTTCAAAATACCGCAAGACAAGAATTTCTCTATAGGCATCTGGCAACTCATTTAAAGCTCGCATCAAAATCTGACGCACTTCATTATTAATTAACAATTCCTCTGGATTTATATTCCACTCATCACAAACATCTTCTATTGTTTCGTCAAGCTGAACTGGGGAAATTTGGCTTCTTTTTCTTTGATTTATCCATAAATTTCGCATTATCGTAAATAGCCAAGCCTTCACATTTGAATTTTCGTCAAGTGAGTTCATATTTTTTAGTGCCTTGTAGCAGGTTTCTTGAACAAGGTCCTTTGCGTCTTCTTCGTTTCCGACCATCACAATCGCATATCGTAACAGTGAATCAATTGAGTTAATTATTTCTTTTTTAATCTTTTCAATCATAAATTGGCTTGGGTGAATTTTTCTAAAATAAAATAAAGAAAATTCACCTGTTTTAAAAATCAACAATTCAGGGATGACCTATGAAGTTAACGAAGCTTTTTAATGAATTTTTTGAAAGCGAAAAAACAAGTGGGTTTATTTTGATTGCTTGTACCGTCATCTCTTTGATATTGGCGAATTCTCGTTTCGGAAGTGATTATGTAAATTTATTTCATTTGAAATTTGCTGGTTTGACGCTTGAGCATTGGATAAACGACGGTTTGATGGCAATTTTCTTCTTGCTTATCGGTCTTGAGTTGGAAAGAGAAATTTATAAGGGGGAACTTTCAAACATCAAGGATGCACTTTTGCCGTTCTTCGGTGCAATTGGTGGATTATTGTTTCCAGCTGTAATTTACTTGATTTTTAATTATGGAACTGAAACTCAATCTGGCGTTGGGATACCAATGGCAACGGACATCGCATTTGCGTTGGGGGTTTTATCTTTACTTGGAAGCAAAGTTCCAGCTTCATTAAAAGTTTTTTTAACAGCATTGGCGGTAATTGATGATTTAGCTGCGATAATACTTATAGCAATTTTCTATACTAAAACGGTTGTTTTATTGAACTTGCTTATCGCTATAGGTATTTTTGCTTTACTTTTGCTAATTAACAAGTTGGGTGTAAGAGGACTTCATTGCTACATTATTGGAGGAGTTATAATGTGGTATTTTATGCTTCATTCTGGTGTACATCCAACTATAGCGGGAGTGTTATTGGCTTTTGCAATTCCATTTGACCTTGATGATGAGAAATCGCCTTCATATGCCTTGCAACATTTTCTACATAAACCTGTCGCGTTTATTGTCTTGCCAATTTTTGCCTTGGCAAATACTGCGATTGTTTTAAGTGGAGAGATTGAACGAAATTTCATTCAAAATTATGTAGTTGGGATTGCTCTTGGTCTTATTGTAGGAAAACCTTTGGGAATTTTTACATCAACTTTTTTATCTGTGAAGTTTGGAATTTGCAAGCTTCCTGAAGAGTTAAGTTGGAAAACAATTTTTGGGGCAGGGATTTTAGGTGGAATTGGATTTACGATGTCAATTTTTATTACTTTGCTTGCTTTTAGTGAGCCAACTATAGTAAACACTGCGAAGTTGACTATATTGAGCTCATCAACTATAGCTGGGTTGTTCGGATTTGTATTTTTGAATCGTGTATTGAGGTCGGATAGATAAGGGTGTGGAGCCGACGGGATTCGAACCCGTGACCTCCAGAGTGCGATTCTGGCGCTCTCCCATCTGAGCTACGGCCCCATTCAGGTGAACTCAGCATAAATTTATAAAGCGAAAATGGGAAAAACAAATTTGCCGTTGGAATAAATCTCCAGTTTTATTTGTCTTATTGAGTAGAAGAAGATGAAAAATAAAAAAGAAAGAAACCATGAGCGGATCAAAACATTTCTATCTGGGAATTTTATTTTTCATTGCCTTTGTTTTATCGTTCACATTTATAAGTGAAAAGCAAGCGAACTCATCCGCCAAAGTAACCTATCAAGTAAAAATCCCACTTGGAATTCCAAAAGATTTATGGGAAATGTTTATCCCGCCAGATAATCCAATAACTCCCGAGAAGGTTGAACTTGGTAGGAAGCTTTATTTTGACAAGCGTCTTTCGGTTGATAATACTGTTTCGTGCGCAACTTGCCATGATCCCAAGTTTGCATTTGCGGAAAATAAAAAAGTAAGTGAAGGAGTAGGAGGGAAGAAGGGAGCAAGAAATGCGCCAACGGTTTTAAATGCAATGTTTTATGAAGAACAGTTTTGGGATGGAAGAGCTCCAACCCTTGAGGAGCAAGCTAAACAGCCTATAATCAATCCAATTGAAATGGGCATGCCCGATCATGACGCTGTTGTGAAAAAATTAAAGGGAATCCCAGAGTATGTTGAAGCTTTCAGAAAGGTTTTTGGAGGGGAGATAACGATTGATAGGGTTGCGCAAGCAATCGCCGCTTTTGAGAGAACTCTCTTAACAGGTAATTCGCCATTTGATAGGTTCATTGCTGGTGATCAAAACGCTATAAGTGAGTCAGCTAAAAGAGGATGGCAACTATTTCAAGGTAAAGCGAGATGTATAACTTGTCATGAATTCAATCGCTCAAATCCATTCTTTACGGATAACAAATATCACAATATCGGTGTTGCGATGAATAGAGAAGGTTTCGCGGAGCTTGCCAGAAAAGCTGAAATGCTTGCAAAGCAAGGACGACTTGATAAAAGAAAGCTTGATGAGCTTGCGCTTGATCCTGCGTATTCTGAGCTTGGGAGATTTCTTGTGACATTAAATCCAAAAGATATTGGCGCGTTTAAAACACCAACGCTGAGAAATATTGAACTTACAGCACCATATATGCACGATGGAAGCGAAGCAACACTGCTTGATGTTATTGAGTTTTATAACCGAGGTGGAAATGATAATCCGAATTTATCAGGTGAGATGAGACCTCTTAATCTAACCGATCAGGAGAAACAAGACCTTGTTGAATTTTTGAAAACATTAACTGGTGAATTTCCGAAAGATTTCCCCGAAAACAAATAAACAAACAAAGGGAGGTGCAAAATTATGCCTAAAATGCCAAGTGAAAAAAAGGAAGAGCAGTATTTGAAAGAGCGAGAGGAATTTTTCAAAATGCTGCCTAAGCTCAACAGGCGACAGTTCTTGAAAGTTGCGATGGCTTCAGCTGCCGTTGCGCTTGCAAAGAATCAATTCCCACCGCATTCTTTCCAACTGGTTGAAGCGGTAGAAGCGAAGCAAGGAGGAACTGAGGTCAAGTTTAGATTTGCTTATATTTCGGATACGCATCTTTATGAAAGAAAACTTAATGAAAGATTTGTCCGCGCAGCTCTGAAGGCAGTTCAAGATGTCAACGCGCTTGATCCGCAACCCGATTTCGTTCTTTTCGGTGGAGACCTTGCTCAGCTTGGGCAAGCGGAGGAATTAAAGCTTGGGAAAGAAATTTTAAGCGAGCTCAAACCAAAAGTTTACATGATGGTTGGAGAGCATGACTGGTATCTTGACCTTGGTGAAAAGTGGATTGAACTATTCGGAAAACCATATTATTCATTTGATCACAAAGGTGTCCATTTCATCGTGTTGAATTCTGTCCTTGTTGATGACTATTGGACCGAAGCCAAGATGAGCCCAATGGACCGAATGAAATTCATGGCACAGCTTGATAATCCTAACGGGCGACCATTTACAGTTGGACGAGGTTATGGTGATGTTGGAAAGAAGCAATTTGAATGGTTAAAACAAGATCTTGCGAAAGTTTCAAGAGATACTCCAATCGTTGTGTTCTCGCATTCACCGCTTTACAAGTATTATAAACCATGGAACTTCTGGACGGATGATGCTGAGGAAGTTCAAGCGCTTTTGAGACCATTTAGAAATGTCACTGTTATCCATGGACATACACATCAGCCGGTATTTCATAGAATTGGGAACATAAACTTTTATGGTATGCTTTCAACAGCTTGGCCCTGGCCATATGCACCGACTGGACTTCCAAAGTTGACAATTAAAATGAACAGAGCAGATCCATTTGATCAATTTGATGGCACAGGCGATGGAACTGTGGAAGTCCTTGCAAATGGAAAGGCGAACAAGATTTATAATCTCTGGAGCAGAGAGCCAATGAAAGTAACAGCAAGATATCTTGAATCAGGTGGAAGGGAAGAAGTTCCACCACTTCCTATAGATCCATCGTTTTAAAAATAAAAATTTTTAAGGAGGAATTTTTATGAAGAAGACATTCATCCTCTTAGCTGTTTTTCTCGTAAGTGCATTTTTCAATACTACAAATGATTTAAGCGCAATTGAAAGTGAAGGCGACAAAAAAACTGAAAAAAAAGTTATAACAGCTTGCGATGGTGAAACTCAAGTTGTTTTGAATGATGTGGCAAAGGATGAAGTTATGTCAAGGGAGAAAGCTCAAGAAGTTGCAGCAATGCTTATGGCAACATATCAACAGCAAAAGAAATATCAGTCAACGAAATTTACAAGGAGAGATTCATTGATCTGGGATAGAGAGCTTAAGGCAATGATTGAAGAAGGATATAAATGGTTTCATGATCCATCGCTTGGAACAAATGGAATATCTTGTGATATGTGCCATCCGGATGCAGTTGATACGCATCCCGAAACATATCCGAAATTCCAAATTCAATTAAAGAGAATCGCTCTCCTTCGTGATATGATAAACTGGTGCATTGAAAATCCAATGGAAGGTAAGCCACTTAAAGAAGATGACCCACGAATGAAGGCAATGGAAGCTTATATCATTTGGGCTCGTGCGAAGCAAGACCCAAGACCAGAAGGTAAGATACTAAATCCCGGAAAGAGATAATTTGATATTTTATCTTTGAGCTACTTTTTTAAGGGGGGGATTGCACTCCGAAGAATTAAAGCCCCAGTGCAAACTGGGGCTTTTTGTTTAATAATCTTACACACCTGCTTAATATTAGCCATCTCCAAGATATGATAAAAGCAGAAAAACTTCATTTTTTCATAAAAATTATGGTGGCACACGCTTTGCTTTAATCTTTTCGTGGAGTTTAAAACAAAAATATATTTAAATAAATGACTGATAAAACTTTGAACCAGCAACAAGTAACAACGGCTAAAAATCAAGCAGAAAATGTAAACAAAGGCAGTAAAAAAACTATTCTATTTGTATCAATCCCTATAGTCATCTTGCAAATCATTATAGCTTATCTTCTTGTTCTTGATCTTAATTCAAAGACGGGGGCACAAAATTCAAACTCAAATACACAGGCAAAAGAAAAAAAACAGGCAGTAACTGAAAAGAAAACAACTGATGAATATAAAATCACTGAATCTGAATTCGTCCCCACTCATCCTGAGTTTTTATTTGTTGTTAAGGATTTAATCGTTAATCCAGCTGGGACTGGGGGAATGAGATATTTATTAACAAGCGTTGGAATTGAGGTAACAAATGAAAAAGCATTTGCGGAGATTCAAAGCAAAGAAGTCATAGTAAACGATATTTTGATAAATGTTCTTTCAAGCAAAACGCTTGAGGAGCTTACGGATGTTACTAAACGAAAAGAATTAAGAAGGGAAATAGCAACAAAGGTCAATGATATTTTAACGCAAGGAAGAGTCCAAAATGTTTATTTCAGCAAATTTATAGTTCAGTAAAAAATTTTAAAAGATATGCCGGAGATTTTATCTCAACAGGAAATAGATAGCCTGCTTGCTGGTTTAAGTGCTGGAAAATCACCAGGAGAAATAATTTCAAAGCAAGAAGAAAAGGAAATTGTTCCTTATGAATTTCGTCGTCCAAGTAGAGTTTCAAAGAATCAAATAAGGACAATTCAAACAATCCATCAAAGCTTTGGGGAATCGCTTGGATATTATTTAACAAGTCGTCTTCAAACCCCTGTCTCAATTCAAGTTGAAAATGTTGATCAACTTTTTTATTCGGAATATATACTTTCAATTGAAAAGCCAAGCGTGATATTTACTCTTTCTGTAGGAGAAAGTCAAGGTGAAATCGTCTTTGAACTTGGGCTTGAACTTTCTTTTGTTTTGATTGATAAACTCTTGGGCGGTGGCGTTGAGTTTCCAGAGCTAAACAAGAGAAAGGTCTTAAGAGCTTTAACTCAGATTGAACAAAGTTTGATTAAAGGTATAGTGGAGCGTTCAGCGTCTGAGCTTGAGAAGGCTTGGGGAGTAATTGACACGCTTAAGTTTAAAATTGCGAAATATGAAAGTGATCCAGACATCGTTCAAATTGCCCCTTCAAGTGAAATTGTGCTGGTGATCTCATTTATCGTTACGCTTGGAGATAAAAACTATAGAATGAGTTTGTGTTATCCTGTATTTGTGATAGAAGATGTAATTGCGAAGATGAATTTTCAGAGATTTATAGGTGTTAAGAAGCGCTCGCCAGAGGAATATTCAAAATACATCGCTGAGAAAATAAAAACGACAAAGGTTCCGATAATAGTTGAGCTCGGACAAAGTGAGATCACACTTATGGATTTACTGAACCTTGAGGTTGGAGATATAATTTTGCTTAACACAGGCGTTGATTCAGAGGTCAAAATTTTTATCGCTGGGAAATTAAAACTTTATGGAAAACCAGGCATCTTCAACGGGAAAAAAGCGGTTAAGATAACAAAAATTGTAAAGAATGAGGAGATGTGAAAATGGAAAAAGAACAAATTTTGAAACAAACTGAACCACAGAGCGCTGAATTTCAAAATCTTGAGAAACTAACCGTTGATAACGAACCAGCGGTGGAAAAGCTTGGCAACAATAAGATTGAAATGTTGATGGATGTTGTTTTGACTGTTTCAATTGAACTTGGTAGAACAACGATGCTTATAAAAGATATACTTGAGCTTGACCGTGGTTCAATTATTGAACTTGACAAACTAGCAAGTGAACCTGTTGATGTAATTGTAAATGGTAAGAAGATCGCTGAAGGCGAAGTTGTAGTGATTGATAAACACTTTGGAATAAGAATTACCAATTTGGTTGCCCCTGATGAAAGACTAAAAAATGCGAAAAGGTGAAAAGTGATGGAATTATTGGCAAAAACAATTTTGTCATTCGGTGTAGTAGTTATATTGATATTTTCCTTGAGTTATTTTCTGAAAAAGTTTTATCCTGCTCTTTCTACTTCTTCGGACTATGGCATTGAAATGAGGATTTATAAAAAATTACAAATTCAGCCGAGGAAATCAATTTATCTTATCAAAGTGTTGAACAAAATTTTGGTGATCGGCGTAAGTGAAAATTCTATGAATGTTTTGGCAGAAATAAATGATCCAGAAATTGTGCGAGTTCTTGATGATATTTATTCATCCAGTAATGAAAAAAATGGTAAATTTCTTGTGCTAAAATAGAGGAATGTGGACAAATGAGAAAACTTATTTTGCTGTTGATTTTCATTTTATCCACAGGTTTGGGAAACGCTCAAACGAAAGCAGAAGATCAAATTCTTCTTCCAGTTCCAAAAATTACATTTGAAGTTGGGAAAGCGCAAAAATCAGAAGATGTTGCCCTGACATTGCAAATCTTGTTCTTGATGACGATCCTTTCGCTTGCACCAGCATTAATTATTCTAACAACATCATTCACCAGGATAATTGTTGTATTTCACTTTTTGAAACAAGCTTTGGGAATTCATCAGATGCCACCAAGTCAAGTATTGGTTGGGCTTGCGCTTTTTCTAACATTTTTTATAATGTCCCCAGTATGGGATAAAATTAATAAAGATGCAATTCAACCGTATTTGAAAAATGAAATAACGCAGCAAGAAGCATATGAACGGGCTGTCAAACCACTTCGCGAGTTTATGTTCAAGCAAGTTCGTGAGGATGACCTTGCTTTATTTGTATCGCTTGCAAATTTACCAAAACCAAATAATAGAGATGAAATCCCAACATATGTTCTTATCCCAGCTTTTGCAATAAGCGAGCTAAAAATTGCATTTCAAATTGGATTTCTTATCTATGTTCCATTTTTAATGATAGATCTTATTGTTGCAAGCATTTTGATGTCAATGGGAATGATCATGCTGCCACCTGTTATGATTTCGCTTCCTTTTAAAATTCTGCTTTTCATCCTAATTGATGGATGGCATTTGGTAGTTTGGTCGTTGATACGAAGTTTCCATTAAAAAACAAGGGAATTGAAAATGACGGAACAGTTTATAATTCATCTCGCAAGGGAAACATTTTTCACTGCGCTTTTGATTTCAGCACCGGTTCTCATAGCTTCTGCGGTTGTTGGGCTGATAATCTCAATTTTTCAAGCAGCAACTTCTATTAATGAGATGACGCTTTCGTTTGTCCCAAAACTTATCGTGATAGCGGTTGTTATTGTTATTACTTTGCCTTGGATAATTGACATAGCTGTGAGTTTTACGAAAGAGATATTTAATCAGATACCAAACATAGCAAGATGATTTAATGGAGTTTTACTTTTCCATATTTTTCACATTTATTTTGATCTTCGTTCGGGTGTTAAGTTTTCTTTCCGCTTCACCTGTTTTAGGGTATTCCGTTATCCCGTTTCAATTGAGATTTTGGGTGAGTATTTTTTTAAGCTACATTTTCTTATTGATTTTAGATAAAAATACAAGTGATTTTTCGGTTGAGTTGTTTGGTTTTGTGATTCTTGTACTGAAAGAGGTTATGATTGGCTTAATTTTAGGTTTTTCTGCGTGGGTGATCTTTTACTCGGTTCAATTTGCTGGGCATCTTATAGGGTTTGATATTGGTTTTTCTACGGCTACAGCTTTTGATCCTGAACATTCAGAGCCACTTCCTGCGTTAAGTCAATTCAAAAATTATTTATTCGTCGTTATCTTTTTAATGTTGAATGGGCATCATTTTCTGATCCAAGTTTTGAAATCAAGTTTTGAGATCGTGCCTATTTCTTCATCATTTTCTATTTCGGCAGGTATCGTAGATTTCGGGATTAAATTGATCGCATTCGTCTTCGTCTCGGCAATTAAAATTAGTGCTCCTGTCATTGTTGCTTTGTTTTTAACTGATTTATCAATCGGGATTTTATCTCGGGCGTTTCCACAGATGAACATATTTATGTTTGCTTTTTCTATCAAAATAATCGTTGGTCTTCTTGCGCTGATCTTAACTGTTCCACTGTTTGTTTATATCTTTAAAAAACTTTTCATCGTGTTTCAAGGCAACATAATTGAACTTCTAAAAATAATCGGCTCATAAAATGCCTGAGGAGCTTCAAGAACGAACGGAACAGGCAACGCCGAAACGACGAGAAGATGCGAGAAAAAAAGGAAAGGTTGCCCGAAGTTACGAATTTAATTCAAGCATCGTCCTTCTTACTTCTATTGCGATATTTTATTTTGGTGGAAGTTTTGTTTATCAACAAATAGCAAATTTGACAAGTTTGGTGCTCTCAAATCTTCACAAATTTGAAATCACACCAAAGAATGTTAGCGAATATACATTTCAAATTTTTTCTTTCCTTGCTATAAATTTCTTCCCGTTTATGGTTTTGCTAACTTTAGTTGGGGTAGGAGGAAGCATTATTCAAACTGGGTATGTATTCACACTTGAACCTTTAAAGTTTGATTTGGAGAAACTGAATCCGATAACTGGGATCAAGAAGATCTTTTTCTCTAAAAGAAGTTTATTTGAACTTGTTAAGGGATTTTTCAAAATACTTGTCATTGGGTTTACCGCTTATCTTGTTTTGAGAAATATGGTTAATGATGTCATAGTTTTGATTGATTCCGATGTCAGGGGAATATCTGATTTTATAGTTGGTTCGGCTTTTTCACTTATGTTGAAAACTGGAATTGTATATTTTCTAATTGCAATTTTTGACTTTGTGTTTCAAAAGTGGGAATACGAAAGGGAACTGAAAATGACAAGGCAAGAGGTGAAAGAAGAAACGAAGGAACTTGAAGGTGATCCATTGGTAAAATCTCGGATAAGAAAAAGACAAATTGAAATATCAAAAAGAAGAATGATGCAAAATGTGCCTAAAGCGGATGTGGTTATCACTAATCCGACACACATTGCAGTTGCTTTGAAATATGAATCTAAAAAAATGAATGCCCCGAAGGTCGTTGCTAAAGGTATGAATTTAATCGCAGAGAAAATTAAAGAGATAGCTAGAGCCCATGGGGTTCCAATAGTTGAAGATAAACCGCTTGCTCAAGCACTCTACAAAATGGTTGATATAGATGAAGAAATTCCGCCACAGCTTTATAAAGCCGTTGCGAAGGTCCTTGCTTATGTCTATCAATTGAAAAAGAAAAGTAGTAGTGTGCTACAATGAAAGAGAATGAATTTTTGAGAGTTATAGGTAGAAATACAGATATAGTTCTCGCAATTGCGGTTATCTCAATACTTGTGTTTATGATTCTTCCGCTACCTCCATTTCTCCTTGATATTTTGATTGCATTTAACATTACTTTTTCAATTATTGTTTTGCTTATTTCAATGTATATTACAAGCCCGCTTGAGCTTTCCGTATTTCCAGGTTTGCTTCTAATTTTAACACTTTTCAGATTGAGTTTAAATGTTGCTTCTACAAGATTAATTTTGGGGGATGGATATGCTGGTAAAATTATTTTCGCCTTTGGCTCTTTCGTGGTGAAAGGGAATTACATTGTGGGATTTATAGTTTTCATAATACTTGTTGTAATTCAGTTCGTCGTGATAACAAAAGGTGCTGGGAGAATTGCGGAAGTTGCAGCAAGGTTTACGCTTGATGCGATGCCTGGTAAACAAATGAGCATTGATGCGGATTTAAACGCTGGACTCATAACCGAGGAAGAAGCTCGCAGGAGAAGGGAATTAATTCAAAGGGAAGCTGAATTTTACGGCGCAATGGATGGAGCAAGCAAATTTGTTCGTGGAGATGCTATAGCGGGGTTAATTATAACAGTGATAAACATCATTGGTGGTTTGATAATTGGAGTTTTACAGCGTGGAATGAGCTTTACTGAGGCATTGCAAACTTATACTCTTCTTACGATCGGAGATGGGTTAGTTTCGCAAATACCAGCTTTGATAATTTCTGTTTCCGCTGGTATGGTCGTGACAAGAAATGCTTCGGGAAATCAGTTTGACATTGAAGTAAAAGGACAAATTTTCAGCCATCCTAAAGCTTTACTTATTGCTTCTGGTGTTCTTGCGTTTTTTGCTATCGTTCCAGGGCTTCCAATGTTGCCTTTCTTGGCGCTTTCTGTAATAAGTGGTGTTGCAGGGTATTGGGGAACAAAAATTGAAAAAGAGAAACAAAAAACTCCAGAGATAAAACCAAAACAAGCACCTCAACCTGAAGAAAGAGTTGAAAAACTTGTCCAAGTTGATCCGATTGAAATTGAAATTGGCTATGGTTTAATTCCGTTAGCTGATGAAGAACAAGGCGGAACACTGTTCAAAAGAATAATAGGCATGCGAAAACAGCTCGCTCTTGAACTTGGGATAATCGTCCCACCAATACGAGTGAGGGATAATGTTAATCTTGAACCAAATGAATATATCATAAAAATCCGTGGAAATAAAATCGCATCTGGTGAAGTTAAACCTGGATATTATCTGGCTATGAATCCAGGAACAGCGCAAGAAGAATTGGTTGACTCTATAAAAGTTAAAGAACCAACTTATGGGTTTGAAGCTTATTGGATACCGGCGCATAGAAAAGAAGAAGCAGAAGTTATGGGTTATACAGTTGTTGAACCTGTCTCTGTGATTGTGACTCATTTGAAAGAAGTTCTAAGAAAAAATGCGGGAAAAATTTTAAGTAGGCAAGATACTAAAGCATTAATTGATAGTTTGCGAGATGATTATCCAGCGCTTGTTGAGGAAATAACACCAGATGTTCTCCCAATTGGAACTATACAAAAAGTTTTGCAAAACCTTCTAAATGAAGGCATCCCAATTCGGGATATGGTGACAATTCTTGAAGCATTGCTTGATTATTCAAGGGTCACGAAAAATATAGATGTGCTCACTGAATATGTTCGTCATTCTCTTTCGGAGACAATCGCCAGACTTTATCAAGATGAAGATGGCGTTATACATGTAATTCAACTTGATCCGAGAATAGAGGAAATTATAACCCAGTCGCTTCAGCAACTATCTTCTCAAGCAAACCCGACCCTCGCTTTGCCTCCGGAGCTTATGAGAGCGATTAGTTTAAGCTTGGATGAAAATGTTAAAAAAGCTAAATCTCTCGGTTATCAGCCTATCGTGATTTGTTCTGCAACAGTGCGACTTTATTTTTATCGTTTGATTCATTCAACATTTCCGGATGTAAGCGTGATTTCATATACCGAGCTTCCAACAGACATTGAAATTGAAATTATAGGGAGGATAAAAATTAACAATGGATGAGTGTTTTTCCCGATACCATCTGAACGATTTGTTTTAAGTTTTCAAACTTATGTGAAAATGCTAAAATCAAAATTCCTGCAGTTGGTGAAAATTTTTATAAGCATGTTTATTACAAAATTGATACGGCGGGCTTGTCTGAAACATTTGAAGTTTTTGCTTTTGGCGAGGTGAGGGGTGACGGGATTAAATACATTTTGGGGAAATTTCGTTTTTCCATTTTTTTATTTATTTTTATTCGTGGTTAAAATTAAAATTGGTTTTATATGGACCGTCTTTGGGCTCCGTGGAGAGCAAAGTATATTGAGAGTTTCTCAACTGAAAACAGCGAAAGTAAAAAAGAATGTCTTTTTTGTGAGAAAGTAAAACAAAATGACGACGAAAAAAATCTTATCTTATATCGGGGCAAGCATTGTTATATAATCATGAATCTGTTTCCATATAACTCTGGTCATATAATGGTTGTTCCATATAAACACACACCGAATTTTTCCGATCTTGAAGACGAGGAGATGCTTGAAGTTATGAAGATAATTAAAAAAGGAATTTCCGCGCTTGAGTTGGCTCTTAAACCGCACGGATTTAATGTCGGAGTAAACTTGGGAAGAGTAAGTGGTGCTGGGATTGCCGATCACATCCATTTTCATATAGTTCCAAGATGGAATGGGGATACAAATTTTATGCCTGTTATTTCCGAGACAAAAATTATCTCGGAATTAATTACAGATACCTACAAAAAACTTAAGGATGCCCTTTCAAGAATATCTGATTAAACCAAGGTTTCATTCTTTGCATCAAAATAAGTGAAGCAAGTAAAACAAAATCTGGTGAAGAGCCATGCTTAAAACAAAATTTTCACTTCTTACCCTTGTCTTTACAGTTATTTTCTTAATTGCTGGGTGTACAAGAGATTCCGAAATCCTTTCACCGCTTTCAAACGCGGACAAGGAAGTCATTAAGCAAATCATTGAAAACGACGATTTAATTGCCTCTGTTGATGTCGCATTGAATGATGGGACATATTTACCGCCGAACTTTGATTTTGGCTCAATTCCAAGAGCGATCTATCCATTGAAGTGGGGCCGCGTTGTTAAAAAGGTGACAAAAGAATATGAATACGAACAGGTAAATGATACTCTCGTTGTGGTGACGGTCATAAGGAAGGTTGATTCTGATTTGAAGATTGCAGCCACATACACTCAAGGAAACAGGACTCCTGATACGATTATAACTAAACCTCTGAAAGAAGTTTTCAAGAGAAAAGTTCAGGTTGTGAAAAAGGAAACATCTGATACATCAAGAGCAAGGAAATGGAGAATTTGGGCTGTTTCGCTTGTTCAGGGTGGAACCGAAACCTCAAACATAACTATTAAAAAGATCACTTTGACATTGCCAAACAACAATGTGGTTGAAGTCACTGATCCATTGAATCAATTTTATCGTCCCGGATTCCTTGGGCATCGCGGGGTTCCATCATTCAATCCGGCTCAGACCGTTAAGATCAGCGTAACTGTTCAAAGCGCAGCGCCAGATACTGATTTGGTTTCAATGACATATGGAGTTGACAGATTTGGCTTCCATAGAGCAAGGAAGCTTTTCACAATGGTTTCAAGAAGTGGGAATGAGGAAGTTTACGAAGCAGAGATGAGAGTTCATATGCACAGAGGTTCATTCAATGCCATGATTCATGCGATCTCAAGAGAATCACTTTATGATGATTCAGCGCCTATTTCAGTTTCCGTCTGGGGCGTTCCTTATGTTGTGTTCTAAAATAGTGCGGGGTGGGATTTGCCCGCCCCGTTTTTTATTATAAAAATTCCGAGATCGTGGATGGTAAACAAAACTGATATAGAACTTGTAAATGACTTTAAAAATGGAAATATATCCGCATTTGACGAAATTGTCCGAAGATATCAGAGAAAAGTTTATCTTCTTGCCCGAAGGATTCTCTCTAATCACGAAGACGCCGATGATGTTGCGCAGGAAGTTTTCATCAAGCTCTTTTATTCGCTCAACGAATTCAAAGGTGAATCAAATTTGTTTACCTGGATTTATAGAATCACCGTCAATGAATGCAACACAATTTTAAGAAAAAGAAGAATAAGAGAATTTATCCCGATTGACGAAATCGCTAATCTTTTAAAGTTGAATGAAACACCTGAACAAGAGTTTCTTAATAAGGAAGAGAAAAAGTTGATTGAAAAAGCGATTGAAAAACTTCCGCCAAAGCAAAGAGCTGTTTTCGTGATGCGTTTCTTTGAAAATCTTGATTATGAAGAAATCTCCAAGATACTTAAAAAGCCAGTTGGAACTTTGAAAGCGAACTATTTTCACGCAGTAAAAAAAATTCAAAAATTCATAAAAGATGAAATGCAGTGAAGTTAAAAATAACCTCGTTGATTATGCGGTCGGATCTTTGAAATCCGAAGAGATAACAAGTCATATTCAAATATGTAAAAATTGCCGAGTTGAATTTGAGGAAATTAAAAAAGTTGTTTCTGTTTTAAGCGAATATAAGATTGAGGAACCATCTGAATTTTATTGGGCTGGGTTTCTTCCCCGAGTGAAACAAAAAATTGCTCAACGCCAAACTGAAACAAAATTATTCGCTCTGAAACCAGCTTTCGTTGCCCCAGCGCTTGCGATCGTGATAATTGGATTTTTGTTTGGGCTTGGGATTTCAAATTTGTTTGTTAGCTCGGATGAATTTTATTCTACACATATCCCAGATTTTGGATTAACTGGTGTTTTGATAGAGCCATCGGAGTTTAAAGATGTTAACACTGAAACAATAGAGCAAGCGGTTCTATATCTTTACGATAAATATCAAATTCCAAGCATTGATAACGGAGAATATGATCATATGGATATTGATGTTGAGGAGATTTTGAAGAGAATTTCAAACAAATTTTAACTTTTCAAGATGAGAAAGATAACTTTTATTTTGGGTTTGGTAATTTTTTTTGCGTCTTCGCTTTCCCCGCAGGATTTTATTGGTCCGAGGTGGAGGGAAAGGGTGCTTGAATTTAAAAAGGTGCGTCTTCTTGAGATTTTAAAACTTGATGAACATAAATCTGTTAAGTTTTTGAATAGATACACGAAGTTTTCAAAGGATATTGAAGCAATTGAACTTGAAAGGGAAAGAATTGTGAACGATATTGAAATCAAGTTGAGAAAGGGAGATAAGGAGGGATACGATAAATCAATTCAGGAGTTGATTGAACTTGAAAAGAAAGAATATGAGATGAGATCAAATTTTTATAAGGAGCTGAAAGAAGTTTTGAGCGACCAGCAAATTGCACAGGTTATTGTCTTTGAGAGGAATTTCAGGCGTGAGTTTATGGATGCAGTGCGTGAGATGCAAAGAGAAAGGATGCGGCGGAGATTTTAATTTTTATTGATTCAGGATTTTCTCGTAGAAAATTTCATATTTTGGAATTATCAAATTTTTATCAAAAAGAGTTACTGCTCTTTCCCTCGCCTTCTCAGAAAACTTCTCGTATTTATTCTTGTCATCAAGAAGCTCAATTGCATATAAAGCCATCTTTGTTACATCTCCGACTTCAGTCAAATATCCAGTTTCACCATGGATAACAACTTCTGGGAGTCCACCAACATTTGTTGCTATGACTGGAAGACCACAGCTCATTGCTTCAAGTGCAGAAAGCCCGAAACTTTCCGTTTGGCTCGTAAGTAAAAATATGTCGGCTGAATTTAAAATTTCATGTAGAACTTCTTGTTTACCGAAGAATATGACATCATCATAAAGTTTCAGTTGCCTGCAAAGGTTTTCAACATCACCTCTTTCAGGTCCATCTCCAACAAAGATAAGTTTGCTTGGAATTTTCTTCCGCACTATGTCAAAAACTCTCACAACATCTTGAACTCTTTTAACTTTTCTAAAATTTGATACATGAATTAAAATCTTTTCATCTCTTGGTGCAATCTTCTTGCGGAGTTGCAAATTTTTTTCCGGTTTAAATATCTCCGTATCAACAAAATTTGGTATGACTTCAATCTCACGCTTTATGTTATATATTGATATGGTGGTTTCACGAAGGTAGTTTGAAACCGCAGTTACTCCATCGCTTGATTCAATCCCAAATTTTACAATAGGAGTAAAACTTGGTTCAAGTCCTACAAGTGTTATGTCGGTTCCGTGAAGCGTTGTGATTACTTTGATTTCGTTGTTCAAGATCATCTTTGCAAGAATTGCGCTTGTTGCATGTGGGATTGCGTAATGGACATGAATTATATCAAGTTTGTTAAACCTTGCGACATCAATCATTTTGCTTGCGAGCGCATCAGTATAAATTGGGAATTCAAAGAGCGGGTATTGATAAAGCTCAACTTCGTGAAAATAGATATTATCAAGGAACTGGTTTAACTTTATAGGTATAGCGTAACAAATGAAATGGATTTCATATCCCCTGCTTGCTAAGTTTTTCCCGAGTTCTGTAGCAACAACGCCGCTACCGCCATAAGTTGGATAACATGTGATCCCAATCTTCATTTTAGCAGGTATACAGAGTTATTTAGTTTTGCTTAAATTTAAGAAGGGCGTTTTACAGTTGCAATTTTGGGAATTAGTGCATATCTTAAATTGAGATCTGAAAAGTGAACTTTTTAAATGTATTTTTGTTAAATAATTTTGAAGCAAACGAAAATATGCTCACGAAAATGCTCGTCCTTCAAGATAAATATCAGGTTAAGTTGAAAAATCTTTTGGAGATCTGTAAGAAAAACCTTAAAAATTGCAACACTGAGCTTATAACCAACGCATTTTGGTTCAGCTATAACGCGCACAAAGATAATTATCGCGCCTCCGGAGAACCGTATTTTAACCATCCTTATGAAGTTGCGATGATAGTTGCAAGCGAGATACCGCTTGATGATATATCTGTTGCAAGTGCTTTGCTTCACGATATAGTTGAGGATACAAATTTTACGATTGAAGATATACAAGCAGAATTTGGAGATAAAATCGCTAAAATTGTTGATGGTCTTACTAAAATTACCGGAATTTTTGAAAGCGGGGACAAAAATGTAGTTCAAGCAGAGAACTATCGTAAACTTTTGATTGCTCTTTCAACTGATATTAGAGTGATACTTGTTAAGTTTGCTGATCGTCTTCACAATATGAGAACTCTTGAATATCTCCCCGAACACAAGCGGAAAAGAATTGCAAAAGAGACACTTGAAATATATGCTCCTCTTGCGCATAGATTTGGGCTTGCACAAATAAAGTGGGAACTTGAGGATCTCGCATTTAAATATTTAAATCCAGAAGCTTATGAGGATATTGCAAGGCGAGTAGCTCAAACAAGAAAGCAGCGGGAAGAGTATATTAAAGAATTTGCAAAACCAATTGAGAAAGCTCTTGCTGAACATGGTTTTAAATTTGAGATAAGCGGTCGCCCTAAGCATCTTTACAGCATTTATAATAAAATGATAAGAAGAAAAATAGCTTTTGAGGAAATTTACGATTTGTTCGCTGTAAGAATTATACTTGACACGGAAAATACCACAGATTGCTGGACTGCTTATGGGATTGTAACGAATATCTATAGGCCGATACCTGAAAGGTTCAAAGATTATATCACTACTCCTAAATCAAATGGGTATCGCTCAATACATACAACTGTGATAGGTCCAGGTGGAAAAATGGTTGAGGTTCAGATAAGAACGAGGGCTATGCATGAAATTGCCGAGAAGGGTCTCGCTGCACATTGGAAATATAAAGAAAACATCACTGAAACAGATAAACAATTTGAGCAATGGATAAAATGGGTTCGCGATATTCTTGAGAATCCATCTGATGTGACAGAATTCGTTGAAGATTTGAAACTTAACTTGTATCAGGACGAAATTTATGTTTTCACTCCAAAGGGTGATCTTAAAGTTTTGCCAAGAGGAGCAACGCCCGTTGATTTTGCCTTTGAAATACATACGGAAATTGGTTTACGCTGTATTGGTGCGAAGGTAAACGGAAGAATTGTACCACTTGATTATAAGCTTAAAACTGGTGATCAAGTGGAGATAATAACTGGAAAGCATCGCGCTTTAAGTATGGATTGGTTGAATTTTGTTGTCACCTCAAAAGCAAAAGCGCAGATAAGAAAGTGGATAAATGAGGAAAAAAGACGACTTGCGGATGTTGGTAAAGATTTGTGGGAAAAGAAGGTTAGAAAGAGAAAAATCAGAATAAGTGAAGACGAACTTTTAAAAATCGTTAAAGAGCTTAAATTTGATAATCTCCAAAAGTTTTATATCGCTATCGCAGAAGGTGAAATTGAGGTAAATGATATCATAAAAAAAATTGAGGAACGACAAAAATCCAAGGAAGCAACAAGGCATGAAGATGAAGCAATTGAAACTGCTATTAGTGAGATTTTGAAACCACAAAAAGCGATAGTGATTGACGAGACAGGTTCAAATCTACTTTACACATTTGCAAAGTGTTGCCATCCTGTGCCAGGGGATGATATCATTGGCTTCGTGACGAGAGGTGAAGGAATAAAAATACACTGCAAAAATTGTGTGAATGTAGAAAAATTAAAAGCAATAGATGAAGATAGATTTGTGGATGTCGTTTGGTCTACTATGATTGAAGGAATGTTTTTTGCAGCTGGAATTTCAATTGAAGGTGAAGATAAACCAGGTGTGCTTAAAGATATCACGACAGTGATTTCGGGGTATCATAATACTAACATCAAAAGTGTGAATATGGAAACCCAAAATTCCATCTTTCGTGGGATCATAACAGTTGAGGTTAAGAATCTTGAGCATTTGAATGTTTTAATTGAGAAATTAAGAAGAATTCAGGGAGTTTACAGTGTCTCAAGGTATCAAGAAAGATAATTTCGTTGGCGGGAGAATAATGGGGATTGACTTTGGGAGCAAAAGAATTGGAATCTCAATAAGCGATCCTACTTTGACGATTGCGCAGGGATTGTTCGTTTTTGAAAATAATTCTGATGTTTTTGATAAAATAGAAAAAATTTGCCTTGAATATGGTGTTGGTTTGATTGTTGTTGGTTTCCCTGTAAGTTTAAATGGAAAATATTCAAATAAGACAAGGGAAGTTTTGGAATTTATTGACAAGCTTAAGTCAAGGTTGAAAATTGAGGTTATCAAATGGGACGAGAGATTCACGACGAAAATTGCGCAAAGGACGAAAATTGAAATGAACATGAAAAAAAGCAAAAGACGCGAGAAAAAAGTTGATGACCTTATCGCTTCAACATTAATTTTGCAAGGTTATTTGGATTTCTTGAAAAACAAAGAGAAGATGCTTGAAAAGGGATGAAGATCAAGCTGCTAATTGTTGGTGTGGTTTTGTTTTTCTTTGGCTATTTGATTTACGAATTTGTCAGAATTGATAGAGAGATTGATATGTTGAGATACAAGAACCCGAAGATGACGGCGCTTATGAAACAACGAATGGACGAGGCGAAGAGAAAAAATAAAGCGTATAAAATAAATCAAATTTGGATACCTATCTCAAAAGTTTCCCCTTACTTAATTGAAGCTGTGATCGTTTCGGAAGATGCAAGTTTCTTTGATCATCAAGGAATTGATTGGTATGAAGTGAAAGAGTCAATCAAGAAGAACTTTCAGCAGGGAAGGATCGCAAGGGGCGCAAGCACAATTACAATGCAGGTCGCAAAAAATTTGTTTCTTTCAACATCAAGGAATCCATTTAGAAAATTAACCGAAGTGGTGATTGCGTTAAGAATGGAGCAAAAGTTATCCAAGCGAAGAATTCTTGAAATTTATCTTAACATCATTGAACTTGGCAATGGAATTTTCGGAGTTGAATATGCTTCAAGAGTGTATTTTGGCAAATCCGCATCCGACTTAACTATGGAAGAATCTGCGCGCCTTGCTTCAATAATTCCAAGCCCACTGAAGTATACTCCAAACTCAAACAAGAAATTCGTCAATTGGCGGACGAAATTAATTTTAAATAGAATGCTTGCAAGGGCAAAAATAAGAGAAGGAGCAACCAATGAATCTGGAACAATTGAATAATATCTTGTTTGAAGGCGAGGGATTGACAGTTGAGTTTAAAAGAAAAGTTTCATCTCCAGAGAAAATTGCAAGGGCAATGATAGCTTTTGCGAACACCCACGGCGGAGTTTTGATCTTTGGGATTGATGATGACGGAAGCGTCATTGGAGTTAATAGCGAGAAAGAGGAGATTGATTTGATTTTTACCGCTGCACGGGAACATTGTTATCCACCAATAGAACCGAAAATAGAGATTTTTGAACTTGAAGGAAAAGATGTAATCGTCGTTACAATTGAAAAAAGCGAGGAAAAACCTCATTATCTTATAAGCTCAAATGGTGATGCTGGGAAAGTTTTCATCCGCCTCGGCTCTCAAAATGTTATAGCAAGTGATGAAATGATTAAACTTTTGAAAAGTGAAAGCGAAGAAAAACCCTTGAGGATATCAATCGGCGAGAAGGAAAGAAGACTTTTGAACTATCTTGATAATTTTGGAAAGATAACGGTTAAAGAATTCAGCAAGCTTGTTAAAATAAGCGAGGAAGAAGCTTCAGATATACTTGTGAATCTCGTTAGAGCGGGGATTTTGAAAATAAATATAAGCGAAACGGGGGATTACTTCACACTTGAATAAGTCGTCCTGTAAATTCTGATGAGTTCATAAATTGCGATTCCATATGCAACTGCGACATTAAGCGAATGTTTTATGCCGAATTGGGGTATTTCAATCGCTAAATCGCACATTGATAAAACTTCTTCAGATATACCTGTTATTTCATTACCAATTACAAGACAAAGAGGAAAGTAATCAGCTTTGATGTCCCAGTATGGTATGCTTTCTTCGGTTATTTCAAGCGCGACAATTTTAACATTTTCTTGTTTTAATGTTCTTATCACATCTGTCGGATTTTTATGATACTCCCAAGGAACGCTTTCAATCGCACCAAGTGCAGTTTTTTCAATATCTTTCCTCGGTGGATGTGGAGTGTAACCTGTCAAATATAGTTTCTTTATCAAAGCAGCATCGCTTGTTCTGAAAATTGAACCGACATTGTAAACGCTTCTTATGTTATCAAGCAAAACATAAATTGGATGTCTCTCAATCGTTTTAAGTTCTTCAAGTGTGTGTCTTTTCTTTTCAATTTCAAAAGCTGTAAGTTTCCGCATCTCGGGAATCTTAAATTTTCCCGCTTTTGTTAAAATAATTAAAATCTATCTCGTAAAGAGAGCTCAAAAACAAAAAAGTTAAAGAATGACTTTCATCGGTGAAACGAAAGACAATCGGCTTGTGATTTTCGGAAACAAAGGTGAAAGTTATTTTTATATAGAATTTACAGGCGTTCTTGAAAATCCTAAAGTTGAAAAAGTTAACCTTAATCGTGAAGATCTGCTCAAGCTTCTTGAGAAAAATCTTGATCGCTATAGCCAAAAGGGGCTGAACATAATTTTTGAAAAAATGATGGACTCAGATTAATTCTTCGGCAAGCCCCCTGTTTTATCAAGATAGTCATCAAAACTCATCTTCAAGTAGTAATCATCGCCTATAAAAGTTATGATTTTCATAAATACTTCAGCGGGAAAGTAACCTGGGACAGCCGTTATCGGTTGCATATCTTCACGAATAAAAATCGTTGTCGGGAAAGCCTCAACTCCAAATACATAAGCAAGCTCCATCTCACTATATTCGCGACCTTCAAAAACATGCTTTTTTTCCGATTCAGCATTTAATTTTATCAAAATAAATTTTGAGGCAAGATAATTTTTCACGGATGAGTTTGTATAAACCTCGTTATCCATTTTTTTACACCATTCGCACCAATCAGTGTAAACACCTATCAAAACCTTCTTATTTTGTGATTTTGCAATTTTCAAGCCATCCGAGAAAGAATACCATTTGAGTTCCTTCTCCTCTTGAATGTTGAGCGTAAGCCCTGTGAAAAAAATCGCGATAAGTAAAATTGCCAAAATTCTCACTTTTTCACCTTTTTAGTTTTGAACTTTTCAAAATATATCAAACTGAAACATAAAAGGCAAGGAATCTGCGAAAACAGAGTCAAGAAACCTTAAAATTTTATCATTTCCGTTTATCCTTCCTACGCGGTAAAGAGAAGTCGGTTTTGAAAAACCTGAAATTATTTGAGTAAAACTTCCAATGTCAGATTTTATATCTGCAGGTTGATGCGTTTTTTGGAAATAGATATTAAAGTTTTCAACGAAGATTTTGAAGGTTAAGTTATTATCCGGCAAGAATGAATCGCTTATCTCTATCGTTGCCTCGCCATTGGGGGCGTTTGCCGTTGTTATTAGCTTAAGTGCTTCGGTCAGATTTATGATCCTTGCCATGAAACCAGAGCAAATTGAAGCGTATGATTTATATTCAAAGAATGGTTGTTTATAATCTTTTTCCCTTGGTTCAATCAAGATGTTGTAGAATGGTTCATCCGAAGGCGCAAGATATTTAATCTTTGAAACTTGCTCTGAAAGTGAAGCGAGAAATCCCCATAATCCACGATATGCTTCTGGGGTGAGAGCAATTAATTCTTTTATGTAAATTTCAATTTGTGAATTTTCGTTTTTCTTCATTTCAAATGACACATAACCCTCAATTTCGCGATTGTCGTAAACATATGGATTGGGAAAATTTGGAAAAATAACCCTAGTCCAGAAGGAATCGTTTCGTAATAGGGCAAAGTTTATTGATTTGATTTTTTCGGCATAAACTTTTTTGATCTTTTCTCGTTCAGAAATTTTCATTTTTCTCACATTTAACCTTTCGTCAAACAAAACTATGTTTGATGGTTCAACTTCATAAAGCATGGCGGAGCCAACATATTCCCAACCATATTTCTTATAAAATCTATGCTGAAATGGATATAGAAGAGAGAATGGATAATTTGCCTCATACATTCTTTTTAATGCATCCTTTAGCATCATATCTGCAACCCCGCGCTTTCTGTATTCAGGCAAGACAGCGACAGCTGAGATTCCAGCAACATTAATAGTTTTACCTTTGAATGAAGCTTTTAGAGGCATTATTTTCGTGCAGGCGATTATCTCGTTGTTATCTTCAACGACAATTATATCTTTATAAGAGTATCTCGGATTGTCTATTATGCTCTCGCGTAAACCCTGATAGTTGGAAATTAGAAAAGAAGTTGAAATTATGCTTGCAATATCGTCAATGTCAACTGATTTCGCTTGACGAATTTTCATCTTGTTTTAATTGATTTAGATTTAAAATTTTGAAGATTGATTTTAAAACATCTTTAACTTCAATTCCATCGCCAAATGTGCAAATGTGTGGATCTTGGGGACAATGGTTTTTGCAATAATCTTCAGAAGGTAAGATTATCTCGTGTTTATTTCCAAGCGGGCCCCATAACTTTGGAGAGCAAGCGGGAAGAGGGCAAAACATTGATATTGTTGGAACCTTCAAAGCAGATGCAATATGCATTGAACCAGTGCTTGACGAGATCAAAACATCAAATCTTGATATGTAAAGAATTAACTCGCGAAGTGAGAGGTTGTAAATTAAATTAACTTTGTTTGGGTTGAACTGGCTAAATTTGTCAATAGTTTGCGTTTTGTTGTGAAGATTAACATAAATCTTTGCTTTTGGAATTTCGGTTAGAATTTCCTTGATAAGTTGAATATATTTTTCAATTTTCCAATTTGGAGCTGAGTTGCCACTAAATGGATTTATTCCAATTATAATTTCACTTTCGGTTTTAGGGACAAGTTTTTGAGCTTTTTCAATTTCTTCATTTGTCAAAAAAATTTCTGGCTCAATGTTATCGCTATTTACTCCGATTTTTCTACCGAGGTCAAGCGAGTAATCTGCTTCGTGTCTTAATGGAATGTATTTATTTCTGCTAACATATTTCATAAAAGTTAAAATGCCGTAAAGTTTAATTCCGACATTTATTCTCGTCCTTATCCCTGCGAAGAAAGTCATCCACGCATGCCTCTGTGTCGGTAGAAGATGAAGGGCGATGTTAAATTTATGTTTTCTTAGATTTAGAACCTGTTTCCAAAAACCTTTCCATCCTTTGTCTTCACCTTCAAAATCGTCAACGATTATTTTATCAATGTTGGGATTGTTGATAAAAACATCTTTTGTTTGGGGGCGAACCATGACGGCAATGAAGGAATTGGGAAATGTTTTTCTTAATTCTCTTACCAATGGAGTTGCGAGAACCACATCCCCAACTCTATCTGGTCTGATGATAAGAATTCTTTTTTGATTCTTTTTCATTTTATCCCTTCTTTTTCAAGGATTTCTTGCAACATCTGTGCATTTTTAGGTGCGCTTCCGCGATGACAGTTGTTGAAGAAAATATAAAGTGTCTCAACTTTTTCGTTGAGTTCTTTTATTCTCGGAATCCATTCGCGAAGCTCGCTTTCGTTATAAAGATAATCATATCTTTCACCGACGCCTCCCTCCCACCAATTTTCGGCGTTACGGCCATGAAATCTAATGTATCCAATTTTTGAGCTTGTTGCTATGCTCTGCGGAGGAATCAAACCTTTCAATCTCGGTTCATCAACACAAACATAAGGAATGTCGTTTTCAGATAAAAATTTATAAGTTGAATCATTTACCCAACTTATATGCCTGAATTCCACAATTAGGGGAATTCCATCGGCAAATTTTTTGGTTTCAAGAATATACTCTCTATTTTCTGGAGTATCTTTGAATGAGTATGGAAATTGTGCGAGAAAGCCTTTCAATTTTTCTGTTTTTATGAGTGGTTCAGTTGCCCTTAAAAGAGCTTCCATTGCTTCGCGATTTCCTTCTCTTTCGTGGGTGGTTTGTTTATGAACTTTAACGATGAAATGAAAATCTGGTGGCGTTTTTTTATCAAGGTGATAGAAAACAGTCGGAGATGGGATTCTATAATATGTTGAATTTATTTCAACCGCTTTGAAGAAGTTTTTGTAATAATCAAGCATTTTACCATCTTCAATGCCTTCCGGATAAAAACTTCCGCGCCAATCTTGAAAGCTATAACCCGATGTGCCGATCAAAATCATTTTTTAAAAACTTTTCAGTTATTTACTTTGCTGGGACACTTTCAAAAGCTAAGTCAACGCCTGCATTAATTGCTTTCAAATTTATTTCAGCGATCGCTTTTTTCTGTGTTAAGATTACTGCTCTTTTCAATGCTTCAACAGGGAATAAATTTGTCCTTGCTAAGAAAGTTGCAAGTGAGAGAATAGTTATTGAAAATCTATCAATAGCGTTGGCTGTTCTTCTGAATGGATATGTTTCAATCTTTGCTTTCGTTTCTGGTAGAAGCGAGGCAAGTTGTTCATCAACCAAAATCGTTGAGTTTTCCGACATGCTTGGAATCATCTTTTTCACTTTTGCAAGACCTTCTGGAGCGATGATTATTAAATAATCGGGAGTGTCTATGCCGGTGTAATTTATTTCCTTTTTATCAAGTATAATTTCTGAAACGGAATGCCCTGTCATTATTGTGATTGGATAATCATCTTTTTGGGTAGCATATAATCCTGATAAAATTGCGGATGAACCAAAAACAGTTGCGCTTGATTTAACTTTTTGACCTGCTGCGCCAGCGATGATTATTCCAGTTTTTTTATTTAAGTTGTTTTCAAATTCCGTATCAAGCGAAACTTGGGTTTCTTGCTTAACCGGTTGGTTTACATATGTTTCGTAATATGTTTCTATGTATTCCTTCCGTTCAACTTTATGAACGATGCCAGTTTTAAATCCGTATGTTTCAAGGAGTTTAAGCATTTTTTCTTTGTTAAGATCATTTCGTGGGACATAGTAAGCGGTGCAGTATTCCCAGATATCAACGACAGAGAAACCTTTAAATGCTATTGCTTCTGCAATTACATCAGATAAATTTTTATCAAAAACTGTCATTCTTGCAGCGAATCCCCCATTTACCGCTTGAACAAGGGAACAAGCATCAAGTGGATATTCAATGTTTCCAAGGTATGTTGTTGCTGTTTTCCCGCCAAACGGAGTTGTAACTGAATGTTCACCACCTGTCATTCCAAAATTGAAATTGTTGAAGATGATAACTGTTATATCAATGTTTCTTCTCGCTGCATTTATGAAGTGTGTTCCACCAATTCCAAGTCCACCATCGCCCATTAGGACAATTACAGTAAGTTCTGGATTTGCCATCTTTAAGCCGCAAGCATATGTGATTGAGCGACCGTGTAGACCATGAAAAGCACTAACATTGAAATACTGATCGGATAATCCAACGCAACCTATATCTGTTACAAGAACGGTTTTCTTTGGGTCAAGATTTAATTTTGCCATTGCCTTGTCAAGCTGGGGCAAAATTTGCGAATGTCCACAACCGGGACAGAAAGGAAGTTCAACTTCTTTCATATATACAACATTTTTTACAACAGCCATCTTGCTAAAAAATTTTGTTTTTACTTTATTGCGAAACTCAAAATTGCCCATATGGCAGTTATAACTAAAGTCGCAAATCCAATAAATAAACCAACCATCCACTTAATTAAATTAACTCTTACCGCGTCAATTCTATCATTCAATTCAGTTTTAACCGATTCTATTCTCTCTGTCATCTCATTTCTGACCGCTCCGATCTTCTCGCTCAATTCGGTTTTAGCTAACTCAATCCTTTCAATCATTTCGGTTTTAGCTGATTCAATTCTCTCAATCATTTCAGTTTTATCTCTTTCGGTTTTCTCATACAGAGCGATCAATCTTTTATCAATCTCGTCAAACTTTTTGTCAATATCATTAAACTTTTCACGAATAGTTTCATAAACGAATGTTTCTAATCTTAAAACTCTCTGTTCAAGGTTTTCAAGTGTAGTCGCCATTCTTAACTTCTATTGCTTTTTAAAATTTCGTTCAAAATTTTGCGAGGATTTATAAGTGTCGTATCCATTTGGTTTATTCGCACGATGTTAACTTTTGATTTTTCAATTATCCTTTCAATTTCAAGAACATATTGCCCATTGTTCATTTCAGGAAAGATTATCGTCTTGATCCCGTCAAGTGCATTTTTAATTTCATTTTCTGGAACTGGCCATAAAAGATTTATGATTAAATGTGAAACTTTGTTTCCCATTTCTCTTGCGAGTTCAACAGCTTCAATTGCGCTTCTCGCTGTTATTCCATAAGATATAACAAGTGTTTCGGCGCCATCTTGTTTATCAAATTTCGCGATGTGAGGGAAGTATTGTTTAATTTTTTCTTCGCTAATTTTTTTGTCAAGATGTTCCATCATTATTTGAATTTTCTCTGGCGATGTTAAAAGATTACCATATTCGTCGTGAGTTGATGTAGTATATCTGACGATATGCTTCCCACCAAACGGATGGAAAAGAGGAATATCATCAATTTTTTCAAAATAATATGGTTTATATTCTTCAGCCTCTTCAGGTAAATACTTTCTATCAATGACTTCTGGTTTTTCAACTTTTGACCAATCAATCCTTTGCCTTGTCATTGAAAGCTCTTTGCTTGAAACAAGGAAAACGGGGACACGGAAAATTTCAGCGAGATTAAAAGCATAAATTGTAAAAGTGTAACACTCTTCAACCGTTGTTGGAGAAATTGCTATGATTGGATAACCGCCCGATGTACCCCATCTTATAAACTGAATATCTCCTTGTCCATCTTTGGTTGCTGAACCAGTTGCTGGACCTTGGCGTTGGACATCAACAATTACAAGTGGAGTTTCCCCCATGATGGCAAGTCCAATGTTTTCACTGTAAAGCGAGATCCCTGGACCACTTGTCGCTGTCATTGCTTTTTTCCCTGCCATTGATGCACCAATACAAAAGCCAATTGAGGCAATTTCGTCTTCGGCTTGAATTGCGAAGCCTCCAACTTTGGGGAGTTCTTCCATCATTCCAAGCAGAATTGGGGTCGCAGGAGTTATCGGATAACCAGCAAAAAATTTACATCCCGCGTCAATTGCACCTTTAACGATTGCTTCGTTTCCATCAAGGAACTCTATCATTTTCAAAGTTCTCTTTGTTTTGGTTTAACTAAAATTAGCACTTTAAACTTTAAAAACGAAATTTTCGCATAGCAAGCGGGAAAGTTTTATATTTTCAAAAAATTTAAATTCTCATCGGATGCTGAAAGAAGTCTATCAAAATATCGTAAACGAGCTTTTAAAAGAGTGCATTGGCTACTGAGGGTGCAAAGTTTATGTTTGAAGTCGCAAGCGAAGTAACTAAGCACGATGAGTAGGTTTTTAAACTTAGTTGTTTTTGTAAGATTTTTTGTTATATTTAAGCATAAGGAAGGTTATGCTTTTTTGTGTCATTTGCACAGGGGCATTTCCTTCCGAAGCTTTAAAGAATGTATTTAAAATTTAATTTGGTTTATTGCTATGGGTTCAATTTTTTCTTCTGTTGGCTTTAAAGTTGAAACACAAAAGGATCTTGTTGATCTCGTTGAGAGCACAATAGGAGATAAAGAGTTCAGCGATTCTTTTGGTGTCTTTCAGAAGGTTCAGCTTGCAGGTTATACCTTGAATGCAGGACATGGGATCGTTTTTAATGTAAATTTAGCCCATATGGGCGAAGGATGGGAAATTGTGGATGTATCACCATGTTTTTATGGAGATAAAGAACATTCAGTTGTTTTAAAAGATTGTGAACTTTATCAAGATGTTGAAGACGAATGGAAATTTTATCTTTATGGGGTTGATGAGAAAACGGGAACGCCAGTTGAACTTTACATTTCTAATTTTGTTCAGTGTGCTTCGTATCTTCCTCCAATGGCTGAAAAATATGAAGTTATACCAGTTGGACTTGCATATAATGGTGAAATCCTTCCGCCCAGAAGATTAATTCAAAGCGATGTTTTGGAAGAAGGTTCAACGATGGCTAACTTTTTCGTTCAAACAGCGCAAATTCAAGCAATGGAAAATATACCGCCGGTAGTCTATGGATTGCTTGGAGATATAATTGATTTTAAAAAGATAAAGAATGAATGGACTGGAGAAGAAGTTTATTGGCTTTATGTTGATACAAGTCCATTTAAACTTGAGGTTTTGATAAATCCATCGGATCTTGAAGGAGAGCCGGAGGTAGGAAAGAGATTGTTTGCGACTGTGTGGCTACAGGGTCAAGTCACCCCTAAATAGTAAAAAGCGGGGCTTTTGCCCCGCTTTTTTTTATGCTTCAATTGCTTCAAGAAGAATTTCAGCTATATCTTTAACTTCAACTTTATCAGCTGCATCTTTTGCTTTGAGTCCATCTGTTAACATCGTCATGCAGAATGGGCAGGCGGAAGCGATAATATCTGGATTTAAGCTCAGCGCTTCTTCTGTTCTTTCAATGTTGATTCTCTTTCCGATCTTTTCTTCCATAAACATCCTTGCGCCACCTGCACCGCAACATAAACCTTTATCCCTTGTTCTCTTCATTTCTTCAAATTTTACGCCTTTAATTGATGCAAGAATGTCTCTCGGGGCATCATAAATGTCGTTATATCTGCCAAGATAACAAGAGTCGTGATAAGTTATTTTCTTTTCAATTGGCTTCGCAAGTTTCAATCTGCCTTCAATTAAAAGTTTTTCAAGGAATTCAACATGGTGGTAAACCTCGTAATTCCCACCGAAATCTGGATATTCATTTTTTAGTGTGTTGAAGCAGTGTGGACAGATTGTTATGATTTTCTTAACATTGTATTTTGAAAATGTTTGAATGTTTTCCTGAATAAGCATCTGGGCAAGGTATTCATTTCCAGCTCTTCTCGCTGGATCCCCAGTGCATTTTTCTTCATTACCAAGGATGCCAAAGCTTATATTTGCAAGTTTCAAAAGTTTTGCCACGGCAATAGCAACTTTTCTATATCTTGAGTCATATGAACCGGCACAACCAACCCATAATAGATATTCCACATTTGAGTCTTCAGCAAGGGTTCTTATATCAAGACCATTTGCCCATTCACCACGGGATGAATGACTAAATGCCCAGGGTGTGAAGTTGTTTTCAAGGTTTCTAAATGTATTTGAAAGTTCGGTTGGAAATTTTGATTCCGTCAAAACGAGATATCTTCGCATATCAATTATCGTTTGAACATGCTCAATCATTACAGGACATTCCTGAACACAGGCCATGCAGGTTGTGCAAGCCCAAAGCTCCTCTTCGGTTATATAGTTATATACAAGGGTTTTATTTGATGTTATGTCATCTTGTGGTTTCAAATTAAGTAAAGCAGGTGCTTTTTCCATTGTCCTTTTTCTTACACTTACAATTATTTCTCTTGGTGAAAGTGGTTTCCCAGTTAAATTAGCGGGGCAAGCAGATGTACATCTGCCACATTCGGTGCAGGTATATCCATCAAGAATTTGTTTCCATGAAAGATCTTCAACATCAAGAACGCCAAACTTTTCAACATTTTCAATGTTCTCAAAACTTATGGGATTTAAAGCACCTTTGGGTTTAAGGGAACTAAAGTAAACATTTGGTATTGATGTTATAATATGCAAGTGTTTTGAGAAGGGAAGATAGTTTAGGAACCCAAATACAAGCAAAATATGCAACCACCAAAAAATTTGATGTAAAATTTCTTGTGCTGTGTATCCGAATTTATCAAGGATACCAGCGAACCATAATGAGGCAAATCTTAGATCATAGTAATCTGCATTCCCGATGTTAATTTGCGTGGCATAAGTCCCGAACATAGTAAGCATCACCATAAATATAAGAACAAGTATAATTGTCGCATCAATTTGAGAGGATTTTTCAACTTGAAGTCGCTTTGGTCTCTGAATATATCTTCTGTAAAGTGCGATAAGAACCGAGATCACAACAGCAGTCCCCATCAGATCTTGAAGAAAGGCAATATAACGATAAGGTCTTCCAATGATTGAAAGATTGAAATTGAAGAGCCCCTCAAGAATTGCGTCAGTTATTGCAGTTAAAAGTATTACAAATCCCCAGAAAATAAAAAAGTGCATCCACCCAGCAACGAACTCTCTTAAGAGCTTTTTTTGACCAAATGCTATTGATAAAACTCTCTTTATCCTCTCAATTGGTTTGTCAAATCTGTTTTCAGGTTTCCCGATTTTTAGATATGTATATAATCTTCTTGCGTTGAAGAAAAAAACGGAGATTGAAATTGCGAAGATAATAAGGAAGAGCAAGTTTTTTAAAGGCATACGGAGCTTTATTTTTGTTTTTCAGGTTTTATCGTCAGGACGGGACACTTTGCTTTGCGCACAATTTTTTCAGTTATGCTTCCGAGAAGAGTGTATTCAATTCCTGTTCTTCCGTGAGTTCCCATCACGATGAGATCAACTTTTTTCTCATCGGCAAATTTTAAAATTTCATCATCTACAACCCCTTTTCGTATAAAAATTTGAACTTTGCTTTTCGTTTTTAGATTTTCTTTAACAATTTTTTCAAGTTGCTGTTTTGCGTTTTCTTCCATATTTTTCTCAACTCTTTCAAGGGTGAGGTCAAGTCCGTGAATTGCAAGAATTGGTATATTTTCAAGTATGTAGAGGACATAGATTGAAGCACCATATTTTTCAGCAAGTGATTTAGCATATTTGAAAGCGGATATTGAGGCTGGGGATAAGTCAGTGGGGAGGAGGATTTTTTTAATTCGCATATTTACTCCGCTTTTTATTTGAGGATTTTATTGATATCGCTCACGAAAACTTCTTTCGTCCTTGCGCCAACATATTTGTTAACGATTTTACCATCTTTGTCAATAAGATAAGTTGTGGGTATTCCAATGCTTCCCCCAAATGCTTCAAGTAGTTTGGATTCTGGATCATGAACAAGCATGTAATTTATACCAGCGTTTTTCGCAAATTCAACAACCGCTGAAAATGATCTATCAATTGAGACACCAATTATTTCAAAATTATTGTGTCCTATTTCTTCTTGAATTTTTATCAAGTCGGGGATTTCCTTAATGCATGGACCGCACCAAGTTGCCCAAAAGTTTACAAGTATAACTTTGTTTTTTAAAATTTCATATAAGTTAGCTTCTCCATCCGGTGTTTTCCAAGAGAAGTTTGGAGCTTTGTCAGGGTGTGTTGGTTTTTCAATTTTTACAATTGTGAAAACTTCAGGGGAGACCTGATTTTTAACTTGCGGTTGTTGTTTTTCTTGCTGTGAACAGGATATGAAAAGCAAAAGTAAAGAAAAAAGTAGAAATCTATTCATAATTTACCATCTTTGTTTTAAAATTTTCTCAAGATCTTCTTTTCTTAAGTTTGAGATCGCACAGCAAGCGAGGTCTTCGGTGCCCCAAATGGCAAATGAATTGTTATCAATTTCATCGTAAATCCATTCACCTTTAAGAATTCGCTTCTTTACATCTTCGTGAAGATTAGTTGTTTTAAGCGGTGCTTGATGGAATAAGATCAATGTGTCCCCCTTACGATAGATAAGATTGACACATTTTATATTATTTGAGTTTGAATGTATATCTTTGACGGATGCACCAACCATTTTAAATTGTGGGATTCTGATCAATTTAGGTGTGAAACCAGCTCTTGAGACAGCTTCATTCCAAACATGTTCAGGGTTGTCGGATAAAATTTCTGGCTTCGTAAAGCCCTTGGCTATTGAATCAAACTGTTTGACAAGCGGAGAAACCTCTCTTATGACGAGATCCTTTTGCTTTAGTTTATTCTCATAGATTGAGGTGAATAAAACTGCAACTGAAAGCGTCACGATCACAACTCCAAGAGCGAAAGCGACCTCAAGCCAAGGTTTAGGCGCTGGATTTTTAGACTGAAACTTTTGTAAAGATGAAGGATAACCATCTTGGATTGACCTTATCTGGTTGAGGACTGATGTGATGAGTTCGTTCGGGACGGGAATTATTTTGACTTTTGATTGAATTGTTTCTTTTGTCTTTTTCTCCAGTTCAAGTTCAATTTTACAAGTAGCGCATCGCCAGATATGTTCTTCAAGTTTTTGTTTTGTTTGTGAGTCAATTTCTTCATTATCAACAAGGGCGCTCATAAATTCCCTTGTTTGTCTGCAATCCATGGCTATCACCAGGTTTTGATTTTAATCTTTTTCTGGATCATCTATATCATAATCTTCTGGTTTACCTTTTATATATCCCTTTTTCTTTGCAAACTCAAAAAGTTCTCTTCTCAACATTTTCCTTCCTCTATGCAACCTTGAACGCACAGTTCCAATTGGTATGTCAAGGAACTTCGCTATTTCTTCGTAGGTTTGTCCTTCAATATCTGCAAGTATAACAACCGTCCTGAACTCATCTGGTAATTTACCTAAAGCTTCTATAATTTCATCTTCAAATATGTTTTCAAAGATATGTTCTTGTAAATCTGATGTTTCAAACGATTCATCTCGGACGGTCTCATAGAAATTCTGAACCTCATCGTAATCAACTTTGCCAGGTTCTTTTGTAGCCTTACGATATTTATTGATGTATGAATTTTTCATTATCTTAAACAACCACGCTCTTATGTTTGTTCCAGGTTCGTATTGATCCCAAAATCTGAATGCTTTAAGATATGTTTCTTGAATCAAATCTTTAGCGTCTTCCTCGTTTCCTGTCATGCGATACGCAAAATTGTAAAGGAATTGCATGTGTGGAATCGCTTCTTTCTCAAATTCCTTCTGCTTTTTCAGTAATTCATCGTCGCTTAATTTTTTGTCCCGCTTTTTCTGCTTGATCAAGCTTTTTAATTTGTCGTTGAGTTTCATAAAACTCAAAATTAATTTTGCCTTGTCTAATTATAACAAATTTTGATTTTATTAGCAACAGATACCTGCTTAAAAATGGGATGAAACCCTGTAGGTCATTTGCTTTCGGTTGTGAATTTTTCGTTCTGGAGGAAATTTTTAACGAGACGAGCCGTAAGCAAGTTTTTCATTTTTGATAATTTTTCTAAATCATTTATATTTATTTGCGTCAAAAAGAAAGGTGCATTTGAGGTGTTTGAGAAACTTGAAAAAATAAAAAAGAGATACGAAGAACTCACAAATCTTTTGACTCAACCTGAAATCGTTTCGGATGTTAACACATATAAAACTCTCTCAAAGGAGCATCACGAGCTTTCCGAGATCGTTGAACTTTACAATCAATATCTTGCTACTGAAAAAAACTTAAACGAGACAAGGGAACTGTACAAAGCAACAACTGATCCAGAATTTAAAGAATTAGTGCAAGAGGAAATAAATTTACTTCAAGAGAGACTAAAAAAACTTGAGGAGCAGATTAAAGATGCTTTAATACCTAAAGATCCAAATGATTCAAAAAACGCCATCGTTGAAATCAGAGCGGGAACAGGTGGGGAAGAAGCTGCTCTTTTCGCTGCTGATCTTTTTAGAATGTATTCAAGATATGCGGAAAAGAAAGGGTGGAAGGTTGAAGTTATGGACTTCAATGAAACAGGGCTCGGTGGATTTAAAGAGATAATTTTCTATGTCACTGGAAATAATGTTTATGGGACATTGAAATATGAAAGTGGGGTTCACAGGGTTCAAAGAGTTCCAATAACTGAGTCAAGCGGGAGAATTCACACCTCAGCTGCAAGTGTCGTAGTTTTGCCTGAAATTGAAGATGTTGAAATTGAGATAAATCCAGATGACTTGAAAATTGAATTTTATCGTGCAGGTGGTCATGGTGGGCAAAATGTTAACAAAGTTGAAACGGCGGTTAGAATTACGCATATCCCTACGGGAATCGTCGTCCAGTGTCAAGATGAACGCTCACAATTTAAAAACCGCGAGAAGGCAATGAAAATTTTGAGATCAAGATTGTATGACAAAATGATCATGGAAAAAGAAGCGGAGATCACAGCTCATAGAAGAAGCCTGGTTAAAACAGGGGATAGAAGTGAAAAAATAAGAACATATAACTTCCCACAAAATCGGGTAACCGACCACAGGATCAACTTCACCCTTTATAACCTTCAAGAGATACTTGATGGTGATCTTGATGCTTTGATTGAAGCTTTGAAACTTGCGGATAAGAAAGAAAAACTTGAACAAGGATAAAATGGTTTATTCTGGTATTTTAAATTTTGCGAAGATGTACAGTTTTAGAATATCATCGGTGGGGATAAATAGAAGTGTTGGTCTTTTCACTTTGAACTCGGTTAAGCTTATTTGAAATTCACCATTAACCAGAAGAAAATCTCCTTCTCTTTTGATCTTTCCTTTCATTGTTATCCCCCTTGTTTGTCCGTGAAAATTGAGTAGACCTGTGACTTCTATATCATCGTTGATTATTTTTATTTCTGAACTTTTGAAGCTCACGGTTGGATATTTTAATGCTTCAATAACCTCCATGGCATGTGAATCGCGATTTGAGTTTCCGCTGTTAAATTTTCTTACCTCAGCGATCGCTTCCGCTCTTATTATCTTTTTTTGTTCTGGAGCATATTCAATTAAAAATTTAACTTCGTTATTTACCGCCTTGACCGAGTGAAGAGGATGTCTAAGAAAATATTGGGCGTAAGATGTTCCCATTTCTGCTTCTACTAAAATAGTTTGAGAAAACAGTGTTATCGGAGAGAAAAATATCGCAAGAAAAAGCAAAAATAAAACGGTCATTTTTAAACTCTCATTTAATTTTTACCTGAAAAATGTTACAACGAGCATTCCAGCTGCTAAAGATGCAAGCGTTATATATCCAGAAATTTGATGAATTTGTTTTGTTTTAATGGGATCTGAACTTTCTTTTATTGATAAACCGAGGATCGGTGTTGAAATCATACCAGCGAAATGAATCCAAGCAAGTGCTTTATGAATTGTGATTGAACTTGTTTCTTTATCATGTCTAACGAGAGGTGGTGGAGAAAATAAAGCAAGTGAAGCAGTTAGATAGTAAGACACAACCGTCGCTCTGACAAAGCTCCTGTGTGCGTTGAAGAATTCATATTTCCCATTGAAAACCTGCTGACCATAATAAACAGAGGTTGCAGTTAATCCAAGAGTTATAAAACCACCGAGCTGGTGAAGTGAAAGCATTGTTCGTCTAAGTTTTAATTCTTTCTCCCTCGCTTCAGGTGTAAGTGGAGCTAAACCGATGATCCTGAAAAAACCTTGTTTTCCCCATAGAGGCTTTTCAATTAAACTTAATTTTTGAGGTAATAAATCAAATGAAGTAGTATCATTGGATTGAGCATTTAAGACTTGGAAAGACGAAAAGAGTAGAAAAATAAAAGCAAGACGCATAGCACCTCCGGGAATTTCTTTAAAAACCTTAACTTTGCTCAAAATAAAATTGTTCCAGATTTACTCCCACCTCACTGCTTCTGAAGGAAGTATGCTTGCAGCTCTTTTTGCGGGATAAAAGGAGGCAATTGAACAAAGAAGAATCGCAGCAAGTCCGACCGCAATGAAATCTGTTACCTTCATTTCAACGGGAAGCGAAGGAACTATATAAACTGTTGGATCAAGAGGGAAGATGTGATATTTGATTTGAATATAGCAAACGGTAAAGCCAATTAAACTTCCAATAACTGTCCCAATTATGCCGATAATTATACCTTCAAACATAAAAATTTTGATTATATCTGAGTCTTTTGCGCCCATTGCTTTTAAAATACCAATATCTCTTACCTTCTCAATCACTGACATCGTAAGCGAACCAAGGATGTTAAATGTTGCAACGAAAATTATGAGCGAAAGGATAACATATGCAGCCCATCTTTCAATTTGCATTACAGAATATAAATCTCTGTGAAGATCGTACCAAGTTTTTACTTGAAAATTTTCACCAAGACGAGATTGGATTATTTTCTTTACATTTTCGGACTGACCCATATCGTATAACCGAATTTCAACTCCGTTGATTTTTCCATCAAGTTCAAAAAGTTCTTGTGCTGACTTAAGTGAAATGAAAGCGTAATATCCATCGTAGTCTTTGTTGTTTGATTCAAAGATTCCTGAGACGATAAATTTTTTCACTTTAGGTTGAATGAGTCCAAACATAGTGGAGAAACTTGGACTTATGAGAGTTATTGTATCTCCTATGAGTGCATTTACTCTGTCTGCAATTGTTAGTCCAAGGATAATTTTGGGTAAATTTTCATTTTCGGAGAGATCAAAACTTCCGAGGACAATTTTATCAGGAAGCCCTGAAACGATATTGGCTTTATCGGGTTCAATTCCCTTTATATATAAAACTCTGTTGTTTCTATCGGAAATCAACATTGCTTTGCTTATAACGAAGCTTGCGTATCCTTTAATTTGCTTTATATCTGCAATTGCTTTTTCTATTTGCGGTAAATCATCTTCACTTAGATTAAGTTTTTTCTCAATCCTTATATGGGGATCAAATTCAACGAGTATTTTCGTAACAAGTCCGTTGAATCCGTTGAAAATAGATAAAACAATTATAAGAGCTGAAACGCCGATTGTAACTCCAATGAGCGAGATTAAACTTATGATTGAAACAAAAGTCATTTTCCTTTTGGTGCGAAGGTATCTCCAAGCGATGAAGGTTGTAAAAGGCAGTTTGAACATGGTGTTTTGACCTGTGGAGAAAAATTTTATTGAAAAAGGTAGCCATCAAACGATGGCTACCTTAACTAATTTAGTAATTTCCAGCGTAAACGGACAAGTTAGTTGTTCTGGATCTATTTACGCTAACCCAGGCTTTTCCATCTGCGACGAGGCGATCTCTAACTTGTTGGGGTGTTGCGTTAGGATTTCTTGATAAGTAAAGCGCAGCTGCTCCGGCTACATGGGGTGCAGCCATTGATGTCCCACTTAAAGTTGCGGTTGAGCTACCAATATAAGTTGATAGTATTCTCACTCCCGGAGCGTTTATATCAAGCAAAGAACCCCAGTTTGAAAATGTCGCAAATCTATTTGTTTCATCGTAAGCTCCAACGGTGATAGCTTCTTTAACATGAGCGGGGCTATAATTTTTTGCATCTGCTCCGTCGTTTCCAGCTGCTATTATGTAGACAACACCAGCATTTATTGAGTTCAAAACAGCATAATCAAGCGAATTGTAGCTTGTTCCAGTTCTTGCACCGAGGCTCATGTTTGCAACGATAGGAAGGCTTGGATTATTAAGTTTTTGTTGTGTCACGAAGTCAACACCTGCAATTACATTTGAAAACGAGCCTGAACCATCGTCACCGAGGACTTTGACAGCGAAAAGCTCAACCCCGGGTGCAACACCAACGACATAGTTATTATCATCCTTCGCACCTATAGTTCCTGCGACATGTGTTCCATGTCCGTTTCCATCGTTTGCTGTTCCCTTGCCTGTGAAATCAACACCACCGACAACATTTAAATCAGGATGATTAAGTTGAATTCCAGTATCAATTACATAAACTCTAACACCAGTTACGCTCCCGGTCCCATCACCCGCTCTTGTTGAACTTATATCAGCATCAATTCTATCAATTCCCCAAGGTAATGTCTGAGCAAAGGCATAAACAATTCCGTCTTCTTCAATATATTCTATTCTCGGATCACTTCGCAAGGCAATTAGTTTATCTTCGGATATTTCGGCAGAAAATCCTTTGATTGTATAGCGATAAACATGCTCAAGGTCTAAATCGTAAGCTGAAGCAATTTCGCTGGCTATTTTAGTGACAGCTTCAGCAACATTCTTGAAATCGCCTTTTGGAAGCACATTTTCTCTGAAAACGACTATATATCTACCAGGAATTGTATTTTCTGCGGATTTTATAACAGGAGCAAGCCCTTGTTGTTGTGGCGTATTTATACCTTCTTGCTCAAATGGCTGGCTACAACCCGATATTAATCCGATTAAAAATCCAACCATTAAAATTAAAGCAACGCCAGTATATCTTCTATAATTTATCTTCATTTTCCCCACCATTTTTATTTTTTAATAAAACAAAAGCCCAACCGTAGAGGTTGGGCTTTCTAAATTAATTAATTTTTAAGCTATCTACCTGTTGGCAATGTGTAAAGGATGCCTATTTCAACACCGAGATAATGAATTGTTTCCAAAATAGCTGAATACTTAACTGTTCCTACAAACTTAACCTCTGGTGTAGATTTGTAAGCAACGAATGCTCCTGCCCCGCCGGTAATTTTCGTTTCACTCTTTGGCTTGCTAACAAAAGATAATCCAACATCTCCGAGGACACCAAGTTCCACATTATTTTGTGTGAAAACAACATAACTTAATCCATATCTAACAGGAATAAACGAATACTCGGCCGAGCGATCCTCCTTTGGGAAAGTGAGATATCCAACTGAAAGTTGCCCAGCGAACCCCTTTACGCGAAGGAAGCTTTCAGGAATATCATAACGGTAATAAGCAACAGCACCGTATCCAACTGTTGGTTTTTCACTGCGATAACCGAGTGTCAATGTAGCCCCAATATCGCGAGATAAAGCAACACTGCTTGCAACTAATGTTAAAACTAAAAATAAAAATAGTACGCGCATGTTTAACCTCCTTTTGTTTTAAAATTTAGTTGTTTATTTTTTACCACACTACTATTATAATAAATTCAAAGGCAAAAGTCAAGAGTTAACCTACTGATCGTGAAGGGGCTCTGCATTAAAGGCAATGACATCAAATTTTGAACCTGCTGGCATTGTTATATTTTCAAAGTTTGATTTTTTTACTTCAACTTTTTATCTTTACAAAAATTTTAATGTCTGATAGAAATGAGGGTGAAAGAGAAAATAATGGACGCTGAGGACATCGAGCGAACTCTTAACAGATTAGCATATGAAATAATTGAGCGAAACAAAGGATCAAAAAATCTTGCTATAGTTGGAATAAGAACAAGAGGTGAATTTCTCGCAAGAAGATTGGCAGAAAAAATTTCAAAACTTGAAAATACCGAAATCCCCGTTGGAATTCTTGATATAACCTTCTATCGGGATGATGTGAGATTAAAACTAAGACAACCAGAAGTTAAAACAACCGAGATCAGTTTTCCTGTTGATGATAAAGATATAATTCTTGTTGATGATGTTCTTTTCACAGGGAGAACAGTCAGATCTGCGCTTGATGAACTTATTGACTTCGGAAGACCTAAAACAGTCCAACTTGTTGTGTTAATAGACCGTGGGAACAGGGAACTTCCAATTCAGGCTGACTTCGTTGGGAAAAAGGTAAAGACAAGTTTAAATGAAGAGATAAAAGTTAATCTAAAAGAGGTTGATGGAGAAGATTCGGTCCTTTTGATTGAGCATGATTAAAGCCGAAACCAATTGGTTTCGGCTTTTTTATTATAAATAAAGGGAGTTAAAATAATGGCATTAAAAAGTCGTCATCTCTTGGGACTTGAGGGAGTACCGAAGGAAGATATTGAATTGATTCTAAATACAGCTGTTTCGTTTAAAGAGGTTCTTGAAAGACCTGTCAAGAAAGTTCCAACGCTTCAGGGGAAAACGATAGTTAATTTGTTTTTTGAAAGTTCAACAAGAACAAGAATATCGTTTGAATTGGCGGAGCGACGATTGTCAGCTGATGTCGTTAATTTTACAACTGCTGGAAGTAGCATCGCAAAAGGAGAGACATTTAAAGATACGGTCAAAAACATTGAAGCGATGAAAATTGATATGGTTGTGATAAGACATTCTTCGTCAGGGGCGCCACATTTTCTTGCTAAAATAATTGATGCAAATGTCATAAACGCTGGTGATGGGACACACGAACATCCAACTCAAGCTTTGCTTGATATTTTTACAATGCGTGAGAAATTTGGTTATATTCAAGGTTTAAATGTCTGTATAGTCGGGGATATACTTCACAGTAGAGTGGCAAGATCAAATATATTTGGTTTGAAAACGCTTGGTGCTAATGTTTTTGTTTGTGGTCCTGAAACGCTCATACCAAGAGATATTGAAAAACTTGGAGTTGAAATTTATCATAACATTGATGATGTTATACCGAAAGTTGATGTTCTTAATGTGCTAAGGTTACAACTTGAAAGGCAAAATTCGGCTTTTATCCCATCGCTTCAAGAATATCATAAATTCTTTGGGATAACAAGAAAGCGTCTTGAAAAAGCAAGCAAACCAATTTTGATAATGCATCCTGGGCCGATAAATCGTGGCGTTGAGCTTTCTTCAGATGTCGCTGATAGCGAACATTCCGTTATACTTGAACAAGTAACAAATGGAGTCGCAATAAGAATGGCCGTCCTTTACCTTCTTGGAACAATGTCAAATTGAAAAAATAAATCGCAGTTAATTTTATGAAAGTTCTCTTCAAGAACGCAAGAGTTATAAATCCAAATCAAAACCTTGATGAAGTCCTTGACTTACTTATAATTGATGGGAAAATAGAAAAAATCGGCAAAATTGAAGAAACAGAAACTTTTGAGGTTTATGATTTAACTGGTAAGATAATCGTTCCTGGTTTCGTTGATATGCATGTTCATTTGAGAGAGCCGGGTTTTGAGCATAAAGAAACGATTGATTCTGGAATTGAAGCCGCAGCAAACGGCGGTTTTACAGCAATTTGTTGTATGCCAAACACCGAACCAGCAATTGATGAACCCGGGGTTGTTGAATATGTCAAGAAAAGAGCTAATGAATCTTTAGGTGGAATCGTTGATGTTTATCCCATTGGTGCAATAACTAAGAAAAGAGAAGGTAAAGAGCTTGCCCCAATTGCTGAACTAATTGAATCTGGCGTAATTGCGTTTTCGGACGATGGTAATTCAGTTCAAGATTCGGGAGTAATGCGAAAAGCGTTTGAGTACATTAGCATGTTTGATAAAGTGATAATTCAACATTGCGAAGATAGAACATTAAGTCAAAACGGGATGATGAATGAAGGTTATTGGTCAACTTTGCTTGGATTGCCTCCATATCCAGCAATTAGCGAGGAAATAATTTTGTATCGTGATTTGAAGTTGATTCAGTATTTGAAACCTAAAATTAAAAATGTTAAGTATCACATTGCTCATATCAGCAGTAAAGGTTCGGTTGAGCTATTAAAGAAATTTAAAAACGATTTAAACATAACTGCCGAGGTCACACCACACCACTTGCTTTTGAGGGATAAAGATATATGGAGTTCTGGTTATGACACTAACTTAAAGGTAAATCCGCCGTTGAAGGGTGAAGAAGATATTGAAGCGCTTATTTCAGCATTGAAAGATGGGACGATAGATGTAATTGCAACCGACCATGCTCCTCATGCGCCTGAGGAAAAAGAATCAGATTTCGCATCCGCGCCTTTTGGAATTATTGGGCTTGAAACTGCTGTTGGCTTAATTTTGAGTGAATTCGTCAATAAAGGGATTATCTCAATTCAAAGAATGGTGGAGTTATTTTCAATTAATCCGCGAAAGATCCTTGGTTTACCACAGGTAAAGATAACTGAGGGTGAAATTGCAAATTTAACGATAATTGATTCCAGCTTTGAATGGGTTGTGGACACAGGGAAATTTAAATCAAAATCAAAGAATTCTCCATTTATTGGGTGGAAGCTTAAAGGGAAACCGCTCGGAATTGTGAACAAAGGTAAAATATACTGGTCAAATCTGTGAAACTTTTTTTCTTTTACTTCATCTAAATTTGTAAAAGAATCAAAAAAAGAGATCAGAATGAGATTATGAATCTTGAAGATACAATCCTCTCGGCATATCATTCAATAAGAAGCAATCCACTGCGTTCATTTTTAACTATACTTGGGATAATAATTGGCGTTGCAGCAGTCATTGCGATGATTGCAGTTGGACAAGGGGCACAATATTCCGTCCAAAAGCAGATTGAATCTCTCGGAACAAATGTCCTTGTAGTTTTCCCAGGAGCCCCTACTCAAACTGGAAGAGTGAGAATGGAAGCTGGATTTACAAGTAGATTGACAATTGAGGATGTTGAAGCAATCAAAACGCAATGCGACGCGGTTGCTTATGCTACTCCAGTAGTGCGAACTATGTCTCAAGTTATCTACGGAAATAATAACTGGAGAACGGGGGTTTATGGCGTCAATACTGATTATTTCCAGATAAGAGCTTGGGGATTATCCGCAGGAAGTTATTTCACTGAGCAAGATGTGAAAGCAGGAGCAAAAGTTTGTGTAATAGGTCAAACTGTTAAAAATGCTCTTTTTGGTGACGAAGATCCGATAGGGAAAATAATAAGAATCCGAGATGTCCCTGTAAAAGTTGTTGGGGTTCTTGAGCCAAAAGGGCAAAATGTTATGGGGCAAGATCAAGATGATATAATCGTCGCACCATATACAACTGTAATGAGCCGACTTTCAAGGTTCTTTTTCATCGGTTCAATTCTCGTCTCTGCGGTTAACCAGAACTTAATCCCTACAGCTCAACAGCAAATAACTCAAGTTTTAAGAGAAAAACATAAAATTCAACCGTGGCAAGAAGACGATTTCACTGTAAGAACTCAAACTGATATAGCTACAACAGCGCAAGAGACATCAAGGATAATGACAATTTTGCTCGGAAGTATAGCCTCTGTATCTTTAATTGTCGGTGGAATTGGAGTAATGAACATAATGCTTGTTTCAGTAACAGAGAGAACAAGGGAAATAGGAATTCGCATATCAGTAGGTGCTCGTAAAAGAGATATATTGTTTCAATTTCTCCTTGAGGCGGTTGTTTTAACTGTTACTGGTGGTGTTTTTGGGATAATTTTTGGAGTTTTATTGTCAAGGATAATCTCTGGCTTTGCAGGATGGCCAGTTTTTATATCCGTTGGAGCAATACTTCTTGCCTTTAGCTTTTCAGCAGCTGTTGGAATCTTCTTCGGTTTTTATCCCGCAAAGAAAGCAGCAAACCTTGATCCCGTAGAAGCGTTAAGATATGAGTAATTTGTGAATGTTGTATAAGTGCTTTAGATTAGTCAGTGGATCTTAAACAAAACATTTTCTTTCTCTTGGATGAAGATTGGAATCTTTGAAGTTGATAATATCTATTGTGGAGATTCGTTAGTCCTTATGAAGGACATACCTAATGATTCAATTGATTTAATCATAACAGATCCGCCGTTTGCGATTGATTTTAAGGCGAAAAGAAATAATTACAACAGGGATCCTGATAAGGTTCTTGAAGGTTATAACGAGATTCCTAAAGAGAAGTATTACGAATTTTCTGTTAACTGGATAAGCCAGGCGTACAGGATTCTCAAGCCCACTGGTTCAATGTTTGTCTTTTCTGGTTGGACGAACTTGAAAGATATTCTAAATGCAATTGATGACGCTGGCTTTATTACGATTAATCATATAATTTGGAAATATCAATTTGGCGTTTTCACTCAACGAAAGTTTGTAACAAGTCATTATCATATTCTTTTTGTCGTAAAGGATGAAGAAAAATACAAGTTTAACAAAATTGAGCATTATCCTGAAGATGTTTGGATAATCAACAGGGAATACTGGACCGGTAAGATTAAAACGCCGACGAAGTTGCCGACATCTTTGGTTAGAAAGATTATCCTTTATGCCTCTGATGAAGGTGATCTTGTGTTTGATCCATTTCTTGGTTCTGGTCAAGTCGTTGTGGTTGCTAAGGCTTTAAATCGCAGATTCCTTGGCTTTGAGCTTGTGCCTCAATACTGTGAATTCATCCGCGACAGATTGAGAAACATTGAAATAAACTTGTTTAGTTTAGAATAAATTAAATTTTGTAACCAAGCTGAAATCAAACTCGGATTGCAAGTTTGGATGTGGCTAAAATTGTTTTGGAACAAATTAAAAGTGAATTAATAAATTATTTGGGTTGAGCAAATGAGGTTAAAAATTTTGGTCTTCCTACTTTTACAACAAATTCTTTTAGCTCAAATGCCAAAAGCAGATTTAATTTTCATCAACGGCAAAATTTGGACAGTTGACAAAGCAAGACCAATTGCTCAAGCTGTGGCGGTTCTCGGAGATAAAATTATAGCAGTTGGCTCAAACTCCGAGATCAAAAAATATTCAGGTAAAAACACGCAAGTAATTGACTTGAAAGGGCGATTGATGCTCCCTGGATTTATTGATGGTCATACGCATTTTGTTTACGGTGGATTACAATTGATGAGCGTTGACTTAAGAACAGCTAAAACGCCGGAGGAATTTGCGCAAAGAATAAAAGAATATGCCGAGAAAAATCCTGGTCGTTGGATTACTGGTGGTGATTGGGATCATGAGCTTTGGGGTGGTGAACTGCCAAGAAAAGAGTGGATAGATAAATACACTCAAAATGTCCCTGTTTTTGTAACTCGTTACGATGGACATATGGGACTTGCAAATAGCTTAGCTTTAAAACTTGCGGGAATAACAAGAGAAACACCTGACCCACCAGGCGGTTTGATAGTTAGAGATGAAAACGGGGAACCAACAGGAATTTTGAAGGATGAAGCGATGTCTCTCGTTACTAAGATAATTCCTGAACCAACACAGGAAGAGAGAATAAAAGCAATAAAGCTTGCGCTTGAAGAGACAAAGAAACTTGGACTTACTGGTATTCACGATATCGGGACGGTTGAGGATTTTAAGGCATATCAGGAACTTTATAAAAGAGGTGAATTAACAATTAGAGTTTTTTTGCGCTTGCCTATCTCACAATGGGCGGATCTTGCAAAGGTCGGAGTTCAAGTTCCATTTGGAAATGAATATATAAGAATTGGATCCCTCAAAGCATTTGCTGATGGCTCACTTGGGTCAATGACTGCGCTTTTCTTTGATCCTTATGATGAAAATCCAAATACACGAGGGCTTGCAACGGATATTGTAATTGATGGACGGCTTGAAAAGTGGGCAAAGGAAGCTGACAAGGCAAAACTTCAACTTTCAATTCACGCAATTGGTGATAGCGCAAATAGTTTAGTCCTATCTTTGTTTGAGAAAATAGTTAAAGAGAATCCAGCGTGGGATAGAAGATTTAGAATAGAACATGCGCAACACATCCATCCTAAGGATTTCGTCAGGTTTAGAGATTTAAATGTGATCGCTTCTATGCAACCTTATCACGCAATTGATGATGGAAGATGGGCTGAGAAAAGAATCGGTAAGGAGAGATGCAAAACAAGTTATGCTTTTAGAACTTTTCTTGATAATGGGGTTAAGGTTTGTTTTGGGAGCGATTGGAATGTAGCTCCATTAAGCCCGATACTTGGAATTTACGCAGCTGTTGCGAGGCAAACTCTTGATGGTAAAAATCCACAAGGGTGGTTCCCAGAGCAGAAAATCTCGGTTGAGGAAGCTGTTGAATGTTACACTATTAACAACGCATATGCTGAGTTCGCTGAAAATGAAAAGGGAAGCATAACTGTTGGTAAATTCGCTGATTTAGTTGTGTTATCTGAAAATATTTTCGGGATTTCTCCCGAAAGAATAAAAGATGTAAAAGTTTTAATGACCGTTCTCGGTGGGAAGATAATTTATAGAGATCCTAATTTTTGATTATCTTGTAACTCGTGGTTTGCTTATATTGTGATGCGTGACGGAAACCTCAACTATTTGTCCTGTAATAGTTTGAGCAACTATGACTATGCTGTCCGTTGTTCTTATAGCGATTTTATATTTTGCATAGCTTGTTGACTCAGGAAAGTTTATATATGAAAGGCTGAAATTTTGGAAAGACCATCCACCGCCTCCGAGTTCTGCTGGTTTCCTTGCCCATGCTTGAGCCTTTTGACCTATGTTAAGACAATCATTTATCGTGTCATTTAGATATTGTTCTGCAATTGCCCCCGATCTTGAAATGAAGATATTGATTGCAACTGCAATTGCTATTGTTACTATAATTGCTCCAAGGACCAAGAGTAACAGCTGTTGTTGTCCCATTTTTTGAATCTCCTTTTTATTTTCTCACCTTCAAGATTACAATTATTCCCCCAAGCAAAAAGACAAGGTTCGCAAGCCAAGCTGCTATTAGTGGATGTAGGATACCGGCATAACCAAATGATGTGCTTATTTTCATAAAAATGAAATATAAAAATGCGATAAGCAAACTCAAGCCGAATTCCATCGCAAGCCCTGCTCTTTTTTTCTGCGACGCAAGCGCAACTCCAAAAAGAACAACTATGAAGTTTGAAAATGGAAATGAAATTTTTGAATGATAATCTGTTAACCACCTTGATGGGTTGTTCCCACTTCGTATTTGATCTTGAATAAACTCTCCCATTTCGCTAAGATTCATTTCGTCCGGTTTCATCTGTTTTCGCTTTATATCTATGGGTTTAAAATTTAACTTTCCGATGTTAAAGGTATCTATCTTTTCAACTATTTCACCTTCTGAGTGAAATTTACGATATACACAATTAATAAGCAACCAGTTTTCGCTCAAGCTATCCCATTTCATTGCAGGAGCTGTATATCTTGCGACGACTTTAGTTAGATCATTTGGGTCAAAATCTTGGATGTCAACTCTATGGGCTACATTTAGCTCGTCATCAAAGTATCCAATTGATAATAATCTCGTGTATGAATCTTGAATATAAATGTTGTATTTTCCCCAAGATTCAAGATGCTTGCGCATGTAAACTCTTTCAAGATTTAACTTCTTTTTATTTGTCTTTGGAACGATCCAGCTGTTGAAATAAACCGACAGAAAGCTTAATATAAGCGATATGATCAAAAAGGGAAGCATCAATCTGTATAAGCTTACTCCAGAAACTTTGATTGCTGTAAGTTCATTTAAATTTGACATTCGTCCAGTTGTGAAAAGACACGAAAGCAAAACAGCAACCGGCAATGTAAGCTTTATGATTTCTGGCGAGTAATATAGATAATACTTTAAGATTATTGAAAACGAAACTTTCTGGTCAATGAAATCGTCAAGGTTCTCCATTAAATCAACAAGGATAAAGATGAGTATGAAGGCAACAAGTCCGAAAATTAGCATTTGAATGAACTCTTTCGTGATGTAGATGTCAATTATTTTCAGCTTATCTCGCATATCTATCAGTTAAAATTTCTTCTTCTTCTGGTATCCCGAGCCATGTTTTGAGCTTTTTGGGCATGATTTCTTTTATACGATACCAGTCAATTATCATTGCTTCTTTTCCCATTCTTATGGTTAGATAAACTCCAAGTGCTCCGACAACGAAATTAGCGATCCACATGCTTAAAAACGGAGAAAGCAAGTCCCTATCCGCAAGCTTTTCTCCACCGATTAAACAAGCCCAATAGAATAGAAAGAAGAATAAACTTAAACTTGCAGCAACCCCGAAGTTTCCTCTTCTTGCCATCATTCCAAGAGGAGCCCCAACGATTACAAACACAACGCAAGCAAATGGAATAGCGTATTTTTTATGAACCTCAACCATATATGTATCTATTGAGCGATTGTAATATTCAATCTGCGTTATGTAGTTTTTCAAGATTGCATTTAAGCTTATTAATTTTTGCGTGCTTGAGACAAGGGCGTCGTAATCGCTAACTGGACCTTGAACAGGTGTTTGATAAAACGATGACGACATTATTGTTTTCCCTGAAAATGGTTCTTTTAGATTTGTGAGGGCAATTGAATTTAAACTTTCATAAATTTTCTTTTGAATGTTTTTTAAGCTATCAACGATCCTTAGCATATCTTCGGCGCTTAGCTCGCGGTCGCCCCTTTGAAAGGCATTGTCAGCTGAACGTTCAAATCCGAAGCCTTCAACCTCCATGACGACTCTATATTTTTGGTATTTTACTATCCTGTAAAGATTTTTATTTTCCGCGTCTTGTTCATGTATTTCGCCATTTTCAAGGTCCATAATGAGCTTTTTGTAATCTGGGGTGAAAGAAATTTTCCCGCGCCTTGCTGTTATGATTACTTGTCTTGTTGGGTCAGAATAGTTGTAAATTGTTGCATCTTCAAATTCATTTGAATGTTCATATGTTTTCCTGACAATTATCGCATAGCCAGTTATATCCGTTGAAAATATCCCAGGGTTCAATGTAAGCGTTGGTTTTTTCCTGTGTATGTCTATCATTAAAACTTTCAATCTGTGATTTGCGTCGGGCAGAACTTTGTTGTTGAAAATTATAAGCAAACCAGTTAAAACGAGCGAGACAAGCAAAACTGGAAACATCATTTTATATAAACTTACACCACTTGATTTCATCACTGTTACTTCGTTATTCGCGGATAGATTACCAAAAGCCATCAAAACCGCAACAAGGACAGACATAGGCACAGCTAAAACAACGATCCACGCGAGATTCAAAACTATTAACTCCGCTATGACCCAAAAACCAAGCCCTTTCCCGATCAGTTGATCAATATATTTCATCAAAAATTGAAGAAGGAAAATAAGTATCAGCGTGAACATTGAAAAAAAGAAAGGACCAATATGAGCACGAAGTATGTAAAGATATAAAATCATACTTTGCTTGCGAATTTTTTGTGGTGTTTAATTTTGTTTAAGGTATTAGGCAATGCATTCAATCTTAATTTAACTTGCACCGACATTTTTCTTGGGAATTATAATTTTAAACTTTGTCCCAACTCCGACTTTTGAGTCAATATCAAATTCAACGCCATAAATTTTCAAGCTGTGATATGTTATCGTCAATCCAAGCCCAACTCCTCTCAATTCATTTAGGTTGTTTCCTGCCTTTGTCGTGAAGAAAGGTTCAAAAATCTTGTCTTTGATCTCGTCTGGTATTCCACATCCCGTGTCCGCGATTTCAATATAGATGTTCGTTTCGTCTTCCCAAGTTCTCACTCCTAAAATTTTTTTCTCAGATTCAATCATAGCGTCAACCGCATTTCTCAAAATGTGCGAAATTGAGTTTGAAAAATCAGAATAAACTGCTTCTATCACAAGTGGTTTTTCACATAAATTGATATCTTTTTCAACCTGATGCTTATAAAATGGATCAAATTCAAGTGTGTCAAGCTCTTTTCTTATCAAGTCGTTCAGATCAAATCTCTTTTTGTTTTTATCAACTTCCTCTTTTGTTTTAATTGACAGATTTTCAATAATTTGGTTGATCCTTTCAATTTGTTTCATTAACCTTTCAATATGTTCAGATTCAATCCCTTTCCTTTTCAGCGATTGTAGGCCAAGATTTAAGACGGCAAGTGGATTTTTCAAGTTGTGAGCTATTCCGCCTGCGAGTCGTCCAATTGAAGCGAGCCTATATTCCTGCCAAAGCTTTAGTTCAATTTTTCTTTTTTCATCTTGTAGTTTCTTCAAATCGCTCACATCGTTTATAACGGCGATACACTTTCCAAGCTTAGGATCGTTTAATTTTTGGGTTACCGAGATTAAAAGTTTTTTCCCTTTGTATTCCGCTTCAAAAGTTCTATCCGAATATGTTGGCATTCCAGATCCAATTGAAATGTCTCGTCTGCATATTTCTTCAATGATTGAAGAGTTTATAAAATTTTTTAAGTTTTTCCCCTCAATTTCTGTTTCAAAAATTTCAGATGCTGTTTCGCTTGCAAACAATATATTAAGCTGCTCATCCAGTACGAGAAGCCCCGCTGGTGTTAAATGAACAAATTTTTTGTATTTTTCTTCCGATTCTTTTAACTCAGAAATTAAAAGTAGGTTTTCAACACCAAAGGCAATCTGTTGGGCAAGTATATTCAGCGTAGAGATTTTCCCTTCGTCAAAAGGTATTTCATCTGATTTATAAACGAGCTCAATTAAACCGATAAGTTTATCTCTGATATGTAGCGCAACTTCAACGAAGATCCTGAAATCGTGGTTAAAAATTTCACTTCTTAACTTGGTGCTTGCTTTCGTTGGATTTTGATAAATCGTGAGTTTTGGATTAGTTATTATTTCGGTCGCAAAATCCTCCCCGAATTTTAAAACCTTGAACTTTTCAAATGGATTTTCGTCCCCAGTCCTTAAAAACGAATAGTGGAGATTTAAAGAGTTTTCTTTGGCGTCGTAGATGAAGAAATTAATTGCGTCGGCTTTAAATAGTTTAGAAAGGTATTTTGAGATCTGTTTAAAAAGCAGGTTTAAATTTTTTGACGAGTTTAGTTCTATGAGTATGGCATTTATCGTTTCAAGTTCTTCGTTTTTTTGTCTTATCTCCTCATATGCTTGATTTAGCTCAAATAATTTGTCTTCAAGTTTATGGACAAGTCGTGCATTGTATTCCGCAAGGTAAGCTGATTCATCAATTTTTACTTCGCTATACAATCTTTTTGAGGTGGCTTCTTTACGAATTGCGTTATTTATCCTTTTGAGTAATTCGTTAAATTTTATCGGTTTTACAATGTAATCTTCTGCACCGAGTTTTAATCCAAAGATTCTATCTTCGTCGGAAACATAGCTTCCGGTGTAGAAAATGAATGGAATATGGCTTAATTCAGGGTTAGATTTAACCTCATGACAAAACTTGAAACCATCCATTACCGGCATTAAAATGTCTGATATAATCAAAGCGAAATCCTTCCTTTGCTGTAAGATCTCAATTGCTTGTTTGCCGTTTTCCGCTTCAAATACATTGAATCCCGATTTGATTAAAAGTTCGGATAATAATTTCCTTGCTTCAGCATTGTCGTCAACAACAAGTATGTTCATTCCCGAAACATTTTTTTAATTTCTTCTTGTGTGAGTTTAACGAAGGGTTTTTCATCATTTTGTGTTTTATTTTTGATTTTATCGGAATTTAAAATTTTCCAAAATTCCTCCGACGAGATCCTGCCGGAGCCACAAGCTTTTGCACAGTTAATTATTTCATTATCTGATGAAACGACGATAAATTTCAATCTATCTTTCAAATTAGCGCTCATTATGATCTTCTTTATCTCATCATCGGCTTTATCGGGCGGTTTTGAAAATATAACTCTTACTTTTGGGGTAGATAGAGAAGAAGGTAGATTTAAATTTCCATCAAAGACGACGATACATTCATCCTTACGCTTTGAGAAGAAATCAGAGAGAATAGAGACGAGATTTTCCCTTGCCAATTGCGGATTCTCAATAAATAATTTTCGTAGATCAGGGGATTTGTGTATTAAATTATAACCGTCAATTATGTAGGTTTTCCTTGTCAACTTTTGGATTTGATTTTGTTGAAGAAGATAATGTTGAGAAGTTTGTTCGTGAAAAATGCAGCTGTGAAGTTTGGATATTCAAGCCCTGCCAATGGACATAGCTCTACAATATCAAATCCGACAACATTTTTTTGTGAGCAAACTTTTTTGAGAAGTTCAATGGTTTCGTCCCAGTATAAGCCATTTGGGACCGGGGTTCCAACAGCAGGGATGACGCTCGGATCAAAATAATCAAGATCAAATGTTATGTAGACATTTTCGCCAAGTTCAGAGACGATAGCATCTTTCCAATCATTTCCATTTTTGTTATACTTACCTGATTTTATTTCCCAAGCGTAGAAGGTTTTTATTCCGTTTTCTTTTATAAATTTTGCTTCCTCAACATCTTGGGCTCTTATCCCAACTTGGACAAGGTTTTTATTAAACTCATAAACACGAGCGAGGGCGCAAGCATGGCTGTATCTATTGCCTTCGTATTCATCTCTTAAGTCGGAGTGCGCATCAAAGTGAAGAATTGTTAAATTTGGGTAAAATTCCGAGTAAGCTTTCATAGCTCCGATCGCAATCGTATGTTCACCACCAATCGTAACGACGAATTTATCCTTTTTCAAGAGTTCAAGAACAGTATTGTAAACAATCTCAATTGCTTTCTCGTCTTTTAAATCTGTGAAATCAAGTGGTTCAAGCGTTGCTATTCCTACTTCGCGGAAGAGCTCAAGGTTGAATTCTTCGTCATAAAGTTCAACTTGATGAGACGCTTCAAGAAGCTTTTCAGGTCCGAGGATAGTCCCTTTTATATAACTTGTTGTGTGCTCGTATGGCGCAGGTAGAATTACAATTTTTGAATTTTCAAGGTTTGAGAAATCCTCTGGAATTGAGAGAAAATTTCTGTCTTTGCCCAATGTTTTCATATGAGGGTTTGGTATTTTTTGAAAAATATAAAATCAGAGTTTTTGAAAATCAAATTATAATACAAAAAGATTCACTGCGGGTCTTGTTCTGATGACTATCTGCTAAGCAAGGGGCTTTCAGCGTAGGGATTCCCAAAATTTATGGTAAACGCATCTAAGAACTTGATAAAATTGTGGCTCTTCTATAAATTTAGTTTGAGTAGAATCAAAAAGGTGAAGAAAGATGAGAAGGGAAATCGTAATAGTTTGCGCTTTCCTTTTTGTTTTTTCTTTTCTCTTCGCTCAAGAAAGGGGAATAGGTTTGAGGGAGGTTGGGAGAACAGATTTGCAAAGTTTTTATCGCGAATCGTGGGCGGTTATAATTGGTATTGATAATTATCTGAAAGCGCCGAAGTTGAGATACGCTGTTAAAGATGCAAGTGAAGTTGCAAAAGTTCTGATTGAGAAATTTGGGTTTAAAAGTGAAAATGTGATTCAGCTTTACAACGAGCAAGCGACAAAGGAGGGAATAACGAGAGCATTTGATAGAATAGTGCGATCCGCAATGCAGGATGACAGAGTTTTTATTTTCTTCGCTGGACACGGGATAACGGTTCAACTTCCAGATGGAAGGGAGAAAGGATACATATTACCTTACGATGGTTCGCAAAGTGAATTAATAACGACCGCTATATCAACCGATCAACTGAATGAGATAAGTCAGTTGATAAGAGCGAAGCATTTGTTTTTTGTCATGGATGCTTGTTATGGTGGGTTAATTTTTGCAAGGGCTCAACCTTTAAGTCCGGAGGCAGTTGAGTATGTGAAGGTGATAACAACGAGGAGAGCAAGAAAAGCTTTAACAGCTGGGGGAAGAGATCAAACAGTTCTTGACACCGGACCTGGAGGACATAGCGTTTTCACATTTTATTTCATTGATGCAATTAAAAATATGAGTGCAGATTTAAATAGGGATGGGATGGTATCAACTTACGAGTTAAGCGAATACATCGCCCCGAGAGTTACAGCTGAATCAAATAGAACTCAAACTCCTGAGTACGGGATTCTCGCTGGTGATATGGGTGGCGACTTTGTTTTTATACCGGTTGAAGCTATAGTTGAAGTGCCAGTTATGATAACTTCTGAACCAGAAGGTGCTGAAGTGAAAATCGGAGGAAACATAGTTGGAAATACACCTATTGCTTTGAAATTAAAACCGGGAGTTTATTCAGTTGAAATTTCAAAATCTGGATTTGAAAAAAGAAGTGCGAGCATAAATGTCGGATCAATCGGTGAAAATAGGTTTAACTTTAAGTTAAATGAACTTCTTGTCAATCTTAACATCGTATCCCAATCTAAAAGTGGAATTGTTTATATTGATAATCAAAAAGTTGGTCAGCTTAAGGATGGCAAGTTGAATGTTGTAGTTAAACCTGGTAGGAAAGTTATAAAAATTGAAGGCCAAGAGGAGCAAGGAGAAACAATCGTTGATATTCCAGAGCTGAAAGAATATTCTGTCTTTGTAGATGTTTCTTTGCTTCCGGGTAAATTAACAATCTTGTCAAATGTTGATACTGCGGATGTTTACATTAATGGGAGATTTGCTGGGAAAATTAAAGAGAAAAAGTTTTCGGTTGATTTAAAAGTTGGGAAGTATACTATTGAAGTGAGGCATGAGAAGTATGCTTCTAAATCTCAAGAGGTTAACATTTCAGCCGGTGATATAAAAACTCTTACATTTGACCTTGTGAAGGTAGTTTTTCCAGTTAACATAAAAACAACGCCATCTGATGCAAAAGTTTACGCGAACGGAAAATTAATCGGTGTAGGTTCATTTACAACTGAAATTCAAGCAGGTAAAGTTAATTTTATGGTGGATAGGGAAGGTTATGAGATATTGGAAAGGGAGGCTGTCGTTGATAGAGACGGGTTAAGTTTTGAGTTTAATTTGAAGCCGATTAAATCAATAATTAAAATAGAGACGGAGCCATCAGAAGCGATTGTTCTTGTTGGTGGGAACAAGGTTGGAGTTACACCAGTTAGTTTTGAGTTGCCTTATGGAAGTTACGAGATTCAATTGCTTAAGTCTGGGTATAAAAGCCAAAGCGTGAAAGTTGATGTTAAGAGAAGTGAGGTGATAAGTAAAAAGATAAAACTTGAGGAAACGAGAGAGACAAAGGCATTGAGAATTTATAGGTCAAGGTTGAATACTAAAAACAATTTGACATATGCTGGGGTAGGTTTTACTATAGCTTCTGTTGGAATTGCGCTTGCACTTCATATAAAATCCGAAGACATTTACAGCAAGTATCAAAGCGCAACTGAAATTGAGAAGATAAGAAAGTATAGAAATGATTATAAGAAAGTTATAACTCAAAGGAATATAGCGATTGGGGTTAGTGCAGTATTTGCGGGGTTAACTGTTTACAATATGTTAAGAAAAGTAAGTTTTGACGAGATTTACGAAGAATTAGAAGATGATGAGGTTGCGGTTGGTTTTAGATTATACAAGGATGTTGGGGTTGTTCCAGTTGTGAGTTTGAGGATTAAGATGTAAAGAGATGATTTTTAATTCTGGATTAAAAATTTTTATCAAAAACAAATTGATGATTTGCGAGCATGCGCAGGTTTAAAATTTTAAGTTTTTTAGTTTTTCTGTTGTTATTTCTTTTTGATTTGGTGATATCTCAAAGTTGGGAATGTGAGGGGTGAGGTGATAATTAATGTTCAAAAGAAACAAGATACGATACCGAGAGAGTTTGCATTGCATCAGAACTATCTGAATCCGTTCAACTGGATTACAACCATTGAGTTTTGAGGTTGCAGAGAGGACAAAGGTTAACATAGAGGTTTACGATGTGTTAAGTAGGGTTGTCAAGTGGTGTTTATTATTGTGTTATGAGGGCTGGAAGGTTCGTGAATGTGAAAAAGGTGATGTTGGTGAAGTGAGGTTTTTAATTTTGGTTTGAAAGTTAGATAAGAACACTTGACAAAGATGATTTTTCTGATTATATTCAGTTGGCGTAGGATTGTCAAGTGAAGTTTATTATTGTGTTATGAGGATAGGGAAGTTGTTGATGTGAAGAGGATGATGCTGGTGAAGTGAAATTTTTAATTATTTGAAATGTGGCAATTACTTGACAAGGACGATTTTATCTGTGCTGCTTGCTGGATTTCGTTCATTGGGAAATTTGGGTAATGTGTTTTTTGATTTGTTTTGTGATGAGTGTTTGAATTAAAGGGTAATTTGTAAAAACGCAAAAAAGATATAAAAAGTCAACAAAGTTATTTTTTGCCTTGATTTTAGTTTCAGGTATTTTGTTTTCGCGGAGTTCGGAGTGGGTTAATTTCACA